>JACOTA010000082.1 GCA_016178585.1 Nitrospirota bacterium | reverse complement strand
GGATTTAACCTCAAGGCGAAACTGACCATGAGAAAAGCATACGGTTTTCGGTCGGTAGAAAACCTACAAATCGCCTTATATCATACACTTGGTAATCTGCCAGAACCGGAAACAACCCACAAATTCTGCTGAGGAGCCAACAAAAGATTGAAACAATAACGAAATATAATCCATTATCTAAATAAATTAGAAACTTTCGGTGTACGAAGAGTCACCTTTGTCCTTGAGCCTTTATTACGATCGATGACTGAGCAAGTGGTTACATCTGGATATAAAGGTAACATTTGGGTTAAATTTATTTTCCAAGATCGGGCTCAAGGCCGTGGCCAGGCCATGGGCTTTCTTTATACAGTAATTTCGTCCATGATCCTCTTGCTTCACACCAGAAAAATGAAAAGACCTATTTGATTGGAAAATACCTTACTAAACCGAAT
Organism: Nitrospirota bacterium; assembly: GCA_016178585.1. Lineage (NCBI taxonomy): Bacteria > Pseudomonadati > Nitrospirota > Nitrospirota bacterium. The sequence continues at coordinate 6,158 of JACOTA010000082.1, read as the reverse complement.
GCTAAGAGGTGGTTGGTCCGCGGGGCACAAGTGGCGGAGGAGCATTTTTCAATTCTGACAAATTTTTCATGAATCCTATGGATGCTGTATGTCGGATATGCAATAAATAAGTTCACACCAAAAAATCCTAAAGTCGTTTAGGATTTTTCCCTGAGTTGTTTTAGTTCTGAAATAATATCTTCAATGTCGGAATAATTGGGCCGGAGTCTTCCAAACACATTCTCCGCGATACATTCTCCTAACTTCCGGTACGATTCAAACTGAGCTTCAGAAAAAAACTGATCGGCTGTCGAATCATGGGGAAAGTCTGGATGGGATTTGGCATATTCCAGTACGTCGCTTGAGATGTGAGCGCATCGATCTGCCGGAAGAAGCGTACTTTTGATGTAAAGGAGGGTTCCTTTCTGCGTTTCCCCAAGATGACTGGCCCCTTTTTTTGAATACTCGTTTCCGGAATAAGCTGAATAATCGATTTCTCCTAAAGCAAAATGACCGGACGCATATGTAGTCGTTTCTTTTGAGGGAGCGATCTGTTTTAAATCAATCTTAATTTCAATTCCGAAATCAATCCGCGCCAAACGGATGACTTCCCCTAAGGAAGTAAAATTGTAATTTGGGTCATGCTCCGAATCGACGACAATAATGAATTTACATCGTCGCCGGATTAATTCATAGAGGCCAAGGTTATCAAAATGCCCTCCGTCGGACAAATTGACGAAATTCCGCTCTTCATTAGTCAGAGAAAAGGCCTCGGCCATTAGGAACAGGGGCGAGAACCCCGGCCGTTTCCACCTCTCTTTTCGACTCGGATGTTCATGCCCCTTCATTTTTAGCTTTTTATTCTCATTTTTTACGGCTTTCGGATTTTCAAACCAGTATCCCAGGCGTACGTTAAAGATGGTCATTAAAGCAGCCAGTCCGGCCCCCTGGGTGGCCAATCCCATACCGGACCCTACCGCCGCTCCTGAAATCGCACAGGCCGTACCCAGATACAACGAATCGGGTGTGTCGATATAATTGGTCACCCGGGATCCGGAGGAAGTCGGGGTCAATATAAAGTTATCACAGTTTCTTTGACGCACTTTCAGAGATTTACTTCCAAAGAGATTCACGGCCGAATTAATAATATGAAACGGGGCTCCCTGGGTAATTGATTCTTTTAGACAGGTTAAATGCAGATCATCCGTTTTAATGTTCCAAACGGAATCCGGTGCCAATGTATCCGCGTTACTTGCTCCCAGGAAACAGCGGACTATACGGTCCCTGTAAAAACCATGGAGGGAAAACTCGTTGGGATCGAGCATCCATCCTGACATGACAAATAAAGCTGCCATTCCACCAAAAAGGCCAAGCAAGCCACATCCAGTCCACTGAGCTGTTTTTTCGTAGGATAAAAGACTCCATGCTGTCGTTAAATCAACACCTAAGAGCAATCCGATTAAGAAAAACGGAGGAGCCAGTAAAAACAATACTCTTTTCCACCGGATGGAGTTGAAAGCCCTTACAGAAAACACTTTCGCGAATTTTGCCGCCAATACCGATAAAACTCCCCAAGCGGTTGGTATCAGGATCGTTATTGGAGTAGGCGGTCTACTTTTAAGGGAAATGGCTAAATGAGTGCTCAATAGCGCCAATCCAACCACGACACACCAGACCAGGGCCGAAGCAAGAAGACTGGTGACTAGCCGAGTTGACCATTCCCGTTCTTCCCGGTCCATCTTATTTCTAAAGGTCGCAATCGCTAAACTCATCATAATCGCCGATAGGATTAAGACACCTCCAGTTTGCCAGAAGAGGGGAAAAGCCACGGCCCAATCGATTTTTAAAAAAACTCGACCGTATTAACCCCGATTACCGGAAAAATCTGATGGTTATAATCAGATAACTTTCTCCAGGCAACATATAGGAGAGGAAAAATGAGAAGATACCCTCCGAGGAAAGGAACAAGGTTTCTATAACGCCTCGGTTTCCATCGCCATTCCGCGGAAAATCCCATAACGACGATCACAACGACCGACAACCCAAAAAACCCGCCTGGAATCCATACGGCTAAGCTCTCCCTGGCGGCGATCTTAAAAGATGAGAGGACCAGAAAAAGGCTGACACCAATTGCGAAACAGGAAAACCCAAAAAAAAGGCCCAAATGGGGTGATTGGAGCAACTCGATCATTTCAAGGTGGGCTTTTTTAGCCAATCTGTAGGGAGGCTTCGAGGCCTCCTTCAATGCCTCTTTAACTTTAAATTCGCGGGCTATTCCGTTGACGACAAACCCCAATCCCACGAGGGAAAGGACCGTTCCTAAGACAACAGAGTATTGGATACCCATTGAGGTCAGTGCAAAAAGAGCCACCAGGGCCGAGACCAGAACAACCCAATGTAAACTGATATTACGTGCGTAGGTTCCGATCATCCGCCATGTTTCAGATGCGCCGAGACCAAACCGGGGAGATAAAAAGTTGCTGAATTTCCTAAGATGCGTTAAGAGATCGTCGAGCCTTTCTGGGGGTTCTTTTGTTTTGGAACAGTTCACTGGAAGGACGGCTTTTTGAAATAACGTCTTTCGTAATTTCCATGCGCTATACGCCGATCCGGTATAACCTCCTCCTGACACGGTGGAAAGATAATCAACCTGTTTCATTAGACCAAGCCGTTCCAGCACCTGGAGGACCCCAAAACAAAAGGTCGCACTCCGAATGCCTCCTCCGGAGAGGGCCAGACCGACAAAGGTTTCATCCTGAGGAAGGCCAATTGCTTCTTTGCGCTTCTTTATCAGTTTTTGTTCATCTTCGAAAAGATTTTTAAAAAACTGGCCTTTTTCTTCAGGCAGATGGTCACATAAATTCTCCGTTAAATTGAGATTAAATTCATGAGTTTTGGAATGTTCTTGTTGGCGTTGGAAAATATTTTCATCTGATTCCATGACTCTCCTCGTCAGATTAAAGATGGGGATTCATTTCAATCGGAGTAGGGATTGAACCCAATGCCATATTGGCCCAGCAGGTCATAATGCCGGCCGTGAACGATCCCTTCTCCAAGGGCTATACAAAGTTTCCGTTTCCGAACATCTTCAACCCACCGGGGGTTGGCCGCGTCCGCTCGCCGGTTGGCAATGATTTTCAGACGCTCTACCTCCTGATCGTCGGAAGAAAGTCCGGAATCGATCTTTTTACAGTCAGCTATTATCTGCGCATCCGTGATTTTTCCGATTCCCCCGTTTTGGACGACGATATCGTACATCAGCGCAGCTCCCCTTTCCGACCTGATTCCGTACTTTTTGCAAAGGGACATGCCCCTCCGAAATAACCCCTGTGCGGTGTCGGCCTGAACCTTTTGAAATTCTTCGGTACGACATAGGGATTTAAAGAGCCCTTGCCAGGGTTCATTTATTCCGTTTTGTTTTGGGTTTTTAAGATGAATGACCCACTGCATCTGCTCTTCCTGGGAGGCTTTCAGCCAGGCCAGCCACTCCGGATAATGGTCCTGAAACACGTTTTTCGATACAGCAGGATAGGTTTGGATCATTTCAAGAAGGAGAGGCTGGAGGCTTCTTTGTCCGATGTTCCATTGGCAGACTCCAAGGCTTATCCCCTGACCGTCAAAATCCCCGGTTATTCCCGCAAAGCAGTCGGGCGGAGGGACGTTTGTTTCAAAAGTCCCCGTTAAAACCAGACATCGGTACGATAGCGGCTTTTCCAGCCAAGAGGAATCCGGTGGCTCTTGATCCCCAGCCAGTTCATCCCAGGTCTCATTTCCAACAATTCCATCTACCGTTAATCGCTGTTTTTTCTGATAGGCCTTTACCGCTCGTTCGGTCCCCCCACCGAAGTTACCGTCAATCGGTCCGAGGTAGAGTTGCAATTTCGCTAACGCTTCTTGAAGAGTTTTAACGGCAGGCCCGACGGCCCCTAATCTATACACCATCGGCATCTCCTATTATTTTAAAACCCGGATTTACTGCTCCGGGTCTTTGGAACTATCATATTATTCAGTTGAGGGTCTGTCATACACACCGACGACAATAATTTCATAAGGAAGATTCCATTTAAGGGTTTCTGGTTTGGACTGGGAATGGCTGCTCCGCCATGACACCAGAGCAAGATCAATTCTGGGGATCCCCAACACGTGCAAACGGTCCCCTTTTTTTAAGGCCTTTACCATTTTCTCCGGAGGAGTGTCTTTGAGAAATACCATTCTTTTATTCCGGACCAATAACTCCCCCTCTGTGTCATGAACGGAAGCCATGACCATCCTTCCATCATCGATCACCCGTTGGTCCCCGTTGATTTCCATGATAAACTCCACATAGTTGTACCCACCCATCGAAGTGACGATTGTCGTGGTTTTCCTGCCAGGTTTTATCTGACTTTTAAGATTTTCATATGACGTAAACGCATCGTGTGCGTCTTTGGGATCGTACCCATCGATTGGAATGAGAGAGTCTAAAGTAGAAATATTGTCCACCTGGACGACGGGATGGATTTCAAAGACATGGTCCGGGTTTGTCGTGGTGAATGGCGCAAGTGTTTGCCCTTGAATCTGAGAGCTACTTCCCCCATGCTCACACCAGAGTCGCCATGCCCCTCTTATTTTTGCTGTTTGATCGGTTCCCTCGATTTCGTGAATGCGGTCGACCGCGTCTTTCTGGGAAGCAGCGTTCATGATTTCGCTTACAGTGGCCAGTTCCACTTCGGGTGCCCGTCCCGCTATATGAATATCTCCGTCCTTGGATCCAGGATTGGGTCTTTTATGGGCTTTATCGACGGTATAGGTGACATCGATTGTGGCCCGGTCTTTATATTTTTCAATAAAGGAATTATTTAAGGTGATTTCAATTTCGGCCAGTGCCGCGTGTGAAAAAAGCGTTAAACCAAAAGCCACTTGAAAAAATACCTGGAAGATTAATTTTGTCATTCCCCGGGGATGGATCGGGTTGCTTTTTTTAGACTTCGACGAATTCATATTTCTCCTTTGGGTTGGTTAAGGTTTAATATTTTTAAAGACCGGGTCAATGGCGAGGCTCTTGGCAAAGTATAAATGGAGTCCTACAATTCCTTCTCTAAGGCTAATCTCCAAAACGTTTCGTGATTTTCCTTCAATCCAAACGATACGCCAGTTTTAATAAATACTTCTTTATAAAGAGGAAAACGGACTTGAGGAATAATAGCCCCCGCTCTCATATCGAAATTATATTTTAATTCTGTTCCCCCCCAGAGGTTTTGAGACAAACTATAATTTAATCCCATAGAAGGGGTCAAGGAGCTTTGATGAGTATTTAACGAAACTTCATCGGTCAAATTAAATGTCCAGTAAAACGTGTCCAGATATCTCGAAATGATCAATCTTGGTTCAAGAAAGAATTCATTTTCTCCGATTTCATTCTTCTCGGCGTTAAGTTCCAAAGCGACCGCAAAATCAAATGGGAAGAGGTTGGTACCGGTTAAGCCATAACGTGTTCCTACCCTCCCCGAATCCAGTTCCTGCCTCTGACCTAATTCCCCTGCAGCGGTTATTCGAGCATCCACGATCCAATGTTGACTCAGTCCGTATTCTCCAATCAGGTGATTTCGCATCCGGTACTGGGGTTCCCTTGTTTTAAGTGCAATTTACGACGGTAGCGAATTTCAATGTTTTCAATAGGTTCAGATTGACTAATTCAAGATAATTCAGTAAATACAACGAGTTGCTGTTCACCACGGATTTCGGTATCATTTTTGACTTACTTGGGAGAGGAAAACAATAGAATTCTAACATTTCGTGTTCCTGGGCCTATGCGGGAAACATTTCAGTTTCCAATCGAACGGTTTAAGACTAGTTTTTGCCGTGTTCAACCACTTGGCGTTGAAATCGGAGCGCTTTTAAGAGATTGTCGACGCCGTTGATCGCCTTTCCAATAGCTGACGGGGAAAAATAACAGAAAGCCATTGATTTATTTGATAATTCTCGAATATCGCCATCCGAACATTTTGAAAACATTGAAATTCGCTACCGTCGTAAATTGCACGTAAAACAAGGGGACCCCTTCACTGAGGGCTGCCCATTCCCGGAAACTTTCTTTCTTGGACCAGCTTATTTTGACTTGCCCCGTTTCATCTGGAGTCACTCGAATATCAAAAAGGCCGCCTGCGCGACTATTTCGCTGAAGTATCCTTCCAATTCTT
>JACOTA010000081.1 GCA_016178585.1 Nitrospirota bacterium | reverse complement strand
GACCCGACCCAGCGTTGCCCTGATATTTCTCTGGCCAAGAAAAACCTGGACTGGGAACCGACGGTTCAACTGGAACAAGGATTGAAAAAAACCATTACTTATTTTGAGAAGCTTTTAAAAAGCTAAAATATGATTTTCTAATTTGAGATCATGTTGCTTTATTCGCCTAAAAGCTAATAAATATACTCATCCTTCCAATAAAAATAATTAAAATTAAGTAATCTAATAAAAGAAACTGATCGCCTGTTTCGATGCGGGATATTTTAATGCCCTGGGTTGAAGAATTAAAAAGAGAAGTCAGGATATTCGTTAGGTTAAGATTGCCGGTCTTGAAGCAGGGTTCAATGCCTATTTGTTCTGATGATGTTTTTTAACGAAAAAGACGGGGAGGGAAGACTCGATCTTTTGGTCAACGATATCTGGGGGGTGACGAATTGACCGAATATAAGGGACAGGCTTTTTATTGATATGTTCCGGAGTGAGGGTCCTGTTTATGAGGGTTCTAATTGAATTGCTGAGCGCACTGGTCAATTTTCGCGAAGTTCCCGTCGGTGACGATCTCGAATCGGAGCCCGATTGCGTACCCGGGATCAATCTGGCCGGTCCGGGGCTCCTTTTTCATCCAGATGACCTCGGCGATCAACTCGATTGGTTCTTCGTCGAGAAATAAGCTGACTTCAAGGTGAGTTTCAACCTCTATAGGATGGTCAGAATAAAACATTAACCCGCCGCTCCCTAAATTGTGGGTTTGGAACTTCAGCCTCTCTTTTCCATTTTCCGGCTGGACAATCCGATAGGTGGCTTTAAATCTTACCGCGACTCTGGGATCTCTCCGTCGGTTCAAATTGTCCTTTTGTTGAGAATTCATGACTTAAATTATACCCGATATTTCATTTAATGCAACCTGGGCTCATTATTGAGTTACACTCTCTTTAAGTCTTATCTCGACTCTTCTGTTACGAGCCCTGTTTTCTGATGTGTCGTTCATTGCCACTGGCTTCTGATCGGCATTCCCTTTAATCGTGAGACGTGAAGGAGAAATACCGTGATGACTGATGAAATATTTTAATACACTCGTAGCCCTTGCAACGGATAATTCCCAATTCGAAGGAAAGAGGAGCGTTTTTATCGGGATATTATCCGTATGTCCCTCTATTTCGACAAGGAATGATGGATTTCGTTGAATGATTTGAGCAATGTTGTCGAGTATCGGTTGGGAGCTTTTTAACGTCTCGGCTTCTCCGGGACTAAAGGTGACTTTTTCCTTCAAGGTAATGTTAATTTCTTTATCAACAGCATGAACTGACACATCATTTTCCATGCCCAGATTTTTTATTTCTGAGTTCATCTCGTCCAGGATATTATCGCGGGATAGGGAGGCTGTCATCTGCGCACCGGTATCGGATAAAAGAACGTTGGGGTTTTGGTTTATTTCCGAATTTGCCGGCTTCACCGTCGTTTTTGCTATAACCATGTACATGACGAAAAACACGAGAAGCAACGAAAGGACATCACTCAGCGTAATGAGCCAGTTACTATCCATGTCAATGGAGGTTTTTGATTTTTCAGCGAGCCTCTTGAAGGGATCCGGCCGTGAAACCCTCACAGGTATCGGTCGTTCCTTTATAATTTCTTCCACTCTAGTTTCCTTATCACCAGGCTTTTCCCTAATCGCTGCACCTTATTTTTGCTTTTCGTATTTGCCTACGCACCACTAATCCTCGCCGGGCTCAAGTCCCAGGTTATGCTATATCCGCTTATCTTATCCTCAATACTGAGGGGATGATCCTTATTATTTATAGCTTCTATGCCTTCGATCATGCTATACATCTCTGCCTCGGACTGGATTGACCGTTCTTCTAATTTTGCGCAAAGAGGCAGCATCAATAGATTCGAGATGATCACTCCGTAAAAAGTGGACATCATCGCGACGGCCATTTGCGGGGCGATTGAATCGATCGACTGCATATTTTGAAACATTTTGATAAGGCTGATCACCGTTCCAGCCAAACCAAAAGAAGGAGTAAGCCTTGCAATGGCCTTCAGCACGTTTTGGCTAAAATTGTAGTCCATGATTCTGGCGGCCATCCCCCTTTCCATGATGGCTCTAATCTCTTCATTGGTTTGATTGTTTATTAAAAGGTTGATGCCCATTTTTAGAAAGTCGTCTTTAACGTATTTCATCTTTCGTTCCAGCCCCCGTATATCTGCTCTTCTATAGATTTTTGCGACCTCAAGAATGTCTTTAGTCGTTTCCCGCAGGTCCCTTTTAGGCCGGAAGCTATCGATGATGTCAAAGAAGGTTTTTTTTAGTCTTTTAAACGGGAAGCCAAGAAAAACCGCGACAATGGTGCCCCCGCCAACAATCATCAGCGCATCGGGATTGAAAACCATAGCCAACCCTATATCCCGGAACACCGTGGAAGAAAACAATGACAGGGCGATAACAAAAATGAGAACCAGGATAGCGTTCATATTTTCCTCCAGAGTTTTGCGTTACAACAAGTTTCCATCACCGAATACTTCGCAACCAGAATGCGAATAAAGACCTTCTCTCTTTCTGCAAACGAAAGACGCATACTCCAGCCTAACGCAAATGTTGTGCCATAAATCTGAAAATACTGGGATCTCTGATAATGAAGTAAAAATAGCGACTTAAGGTTCTTCTTAAATTACCGCGGACTTATCACAGGGCACTATTTTCCTATTCGTCATATGTTTTGGGAAATATTTTCCTGTCGCCGTAAGATTAGGTGAAAAAACAGGGGCCAACCGAGACTGAAAAAAACGGGGGGAGGTCAGGCAGCCATTTTTGCAGTTTCCCCGGCTACCCCCGACACTTGTATAGGGTTCTTCATAGAAAAAGAATTTCCGGGATCATGGACAGGATCCTAAAAGAGTGTTAAATTTCATTTAGGTCTTCTCGGTAAAGATGTCCTTTAAAATAAAAATAATTTTCCTGAAGGGGATTCATCCATTCTGATTTCGCTTAAAACCCGCTCTTTCAGATAAATCCCGCAAACTTAACCTGGGAAAAAAGATGTCTCAGCTCGGACAATACGTTGTTTTAGAAAAAATTGGCCAGGGAGGAATGGCAACTGTTTATAAGGGAATGCAAACCTCTTTAAACAGGCCTGTCGCAATCAAGGTTTTGTCTCATCAACTAACTTCAAACAAGGAGGCTCTTGAGCGTTTTAACAGGGAATCTCTCATTATCGCCCGCCTGACCCATCCCAATATCATCAACGTCATTGATCGGGGAACCACCAAAAAGGGGTTGCCCTACTTCATTATGAATTATGTCGCAGGAGAAACGCTTGACCATTCCATCAAGAAGGGACTTTATCAAAATGATACGAACAAGAAGTTAAATATTATCATTCAGATGTGCAAAGCCCTTTCCTATGCCCATAACAACGGCGTCATTCATCGGGACATCAAACCTTCTAATATTTTAATTGATCTTCAGGGAAACGTCCTGGTTTCAGACTTCGGCGTTGCCATGTTATATGACGAAAAACAAGATCCGGAAGAGATTACCCAGGATGGCGTCATCATCGGGACTCCCGCTTATATGGCGCCGGAACAAAAGAGAGGCTCAAAATATGTGACCATCTTGAGCGATCTTTATTCAGTGGGAGTGATTCTCTATTTCATGTTTACCGGAATCAAACCGGCCAGCGGATTCAAACGTCCGTCAGAAATGAATCCTGACATTTCAAAGCAACTGGAAAAAATCATTCTCAAGTGCCTTGAAGAAGAGCCTGCAAATCGGTATAAATCCGTCGATGAGTTAAAAGAGAGTCTCCTTGACTTCCTCCAGGGGGGCCACCTTCAGGCCGCCCGGAAAAAAGAAGCTCTTCAGGAGATCACAAATCTGGAAGATCATTTTGTCTTGCTCGATATCATCAGAGAAAACCAATACGGAGCGGTTTATCTGTTCCAAAAAAAGGAAACTAAAGAGTTGTTGGTTGTAAAAAAATGCAGGCGGACTAAAGGAGGGATCGCCGAGGCTAAACTCTTAACGACTTTACGCCATAAAAATATCGTGGATGTCTTCGGGGTATCCGAGAATGATAGAGTCTATATTATTGTGGAAGGCTATATTAACGGAGGGAATCTAAAAGAGAGACTTGTCAAAACCATACCCTGGCAGGAGGCCCTGAAAATCGTATTGGAAATTTGCGATGGACTCTCTTTTGCTCACAAAAACAGGATCATCCATGGAAATGTCCGCCCGACCAATATTCTCTTTTCGGACTCCGGAGAAGTGAAAATCTCCGACTTCGGCCTTGAAGAACATTATTCCCGGGAGGAGACTCTCATTAACTGGTACGGCATTCCGAATGAACCGAAATCCCCTCAGACTGATATCTTCGCAATCGGCATCATCCTTTACGAAATGCTTTCCGGATCGCTCCCCGTATGGCATGGAGATAAACTTTCCTTTCACGAGGAATTAAAATTCCTGCCTCTCGACCTCAAAAACATAATTTCAAAAATGATCTCAAATGACCGCGTAAAACGGTACCGCAGTTTTGAGGAAATTGCTCCAATCATCAAAGAGCTTCTTCCCGATCCTGAAAGCCCTCCTGTTCAAACCGATTCATCAAAAAATGATAAAAGCGAAAAAACCATATTGGGTTTTATGAAAAAACTTTTTTCTAATTAAAACATTGGGTTTTTTGGGGATAACTTAAAATCATTCCTTGTCAAAGCAACCGTTTTCTCCTAGAATACTTTTGATGAAAAAATAGGATACTCTTTTCAGAATTAACTGGCAAAATTCTCTTCAATTCCGAGTTTCGACCGTTATTCATATTCATTAATTTGACTTTTTTTGAATTCATTTTACCCTATATTTTGAGAACTTAAATGCCTGCGGGAAAATTCACTCAATAATATGGACGATAAAACCATTCGAATTCATTCGCCGGTTTTCCAAAAAAGATTGGAACGGGATAAATATTTTCATCCATGTTTTGTCGTCGTTGAAGGGGCCAGTTTAGGTGACAAACTTTCAATCACTCAAAAAAGAGCGGTTATTGGGCGCCTTTCAGTCTGTGACATTCCGCTCGAAGATTCTCTCGTTTCAAAAAACCACGCGGAAGTCATTCTCCAGCCCGGCAATAATGTTTTGATAAGAGACCTCGGCAGCTCAAACGGTTTGTATCTTAACGACAAACAGGTAACTGAAGCTGTTCTAAAAGATGGAGACCTCATCCGGCTGGGGAAAACCCTCCTTAAATTCATCGGGCCGGGAAGCGTTGAAAACCGCTACCTCAGTGAATTGTCGGATAAGGCCAGATTAGACGGTTTAACGGGAATTTTTAACAAACAAGTGTTTCAGGATTACCTCTGCCGGGAATTCAAAAGATGCGGGCTTTTAAATGAACCGTTAACCCTTATGATGATGGATATCGACTTTTTCAAAAAGGTCAACGATCAAATGGGGCATCAGGCGGGAGATTATGCCCTGAAAGAGTTTGCAACACTTCTCCACAAAACATTCCGGCAGTCTGATCTGTTTGCCCGTTATGGAGGGGAAGAATTTTGCCTCATCCTTCCCCACACCGACTTAAAAGAAGCTTCGATCGTTGCCGAACGAACCCGCTCTACTGTTGAAAAACATCCGATGAATTTCCAGGATTTTGCCTTTTTTATAACCGTCAGCATCGGGATCGGAGAATTAAATCAAAAGATAGAGGACCCCGATCAACTCGTCGCTGCCGCCGACGCCGCCCTTTACAAGGCAAAACATCTCGGCAGAAATCGCGTTGTCTCTTCCCTTTCTCCGTCATAATCCCCTCGATTAACGTCATGAAGGAAGTGTTACAAAATAATCTCCTGGAGGTGTTTTCAGAATGAGGAACACTAAAATAGTCTGCACGATTGGTCCCGCGACAGCAAGTCGAAAGATGTTGAAAGATTTAATTCGCGCCGGGATGAACGTCGCTCGATTGAATTTTTCTCATGGAGAACCGGCCCAGTTTGAAAAATGGATCCAGATTATTCGAGAAGAGTCCGATTCCATGGAAAAGACGGTTGCGATCCTTCAGGATCTTCCCGGTCCCAAAATCCGGATCGGAAACGTCAAAGAGGGGGAGGTTACTCTAAAAGCTGGATCAAGATTTATTCTGAGAACCGATGCCGATCCAGGATCAGAGAAATCTGTCCAGATTAGTTACTCCAAACTGCCAGAAGAGGTTTTGGTTGGAGATCCGATCTTTATTGATGATGGTCATATCCGTTTAAAGGTCATTCGAGTTTTTTCCACAGAAATTGAAACCGAGGTCATCGCAGGAGGAAAGCTAAGGAGTGAGCAGGGGATTAATGTTCCCGAAACAAATCTTTCCATGCCATCAATTTCAAAACATGATTTAACACAACTTGATTTCGGACTTGCGCAGGATGTGGACTGGGTTGCCCTCTCTTTTGTCCGGAAAGCGGAAGATATAGAGCAGATCAGATCCTATTGTCAGGCGAGAGGAAAAAGCCCAAAATTGATGGCCAAGATTGAGAGGCGTGAAGCAATGCTTCATCTTGAACCCATCCTTCAAAGTTGCGACGGAGTCATGGTCGCGCGAGGCGATCTGGGGGTTGAAATTCCTATAGAACAGGTCCCTTTGGCCCAGAAAAAGATCATCGCGTTAGCCAACCGGATGGGAAAACCGGTTGTCACTGCCACCCAAATGCTGGAATCGATGGTAGAGCAACCCTGGCCGACTCGGGCGGAGGTTGCAGATGTTGCCAATGCCGTATTGGATGGAACTGACGCGGTCATGTTATCCCAGGAGACGGCTATCGGGAAATATCCCTTGCAGGCGATTGGCATTATGGATCGTGTTATTTTGGAACTGGAGAATCATCATAAAAAGAATCCGCCGGGAGAGAGACGAAAAGAGCCCGTAAAAGAGACCTCAGAAGCTGTAACCAATGGGGTCTGTCATATTGCTAATCAAGTCAAGGCAAGCATTATTGTAGCGATCAGCCAAACCGGCAAGACCGCTCAGCGGCTTTCCGCAGCAAGACCTCATGTTCCCATTGTTGCTTTGACTGAAGATAAAAAAGTCAGCAGACAGCTCATCATGTATTGGGGCGTCATTCCGTTGCTTTTAAACGACCTCGCTGGCATTGATCAAAAACCCGAATTAATTTTTGAACTGATTCAAAAAAAAGGATTGATCCTGCCTGGCGAAGCAATAATTTTAACAGGAGAACTTCCTTCAGGAAACCCTGGTTTAAACAGTTTTATTCGGGTTTTTCAGAACGAAATACCAGATGGCTGATCTGGCCATTTCTACTTCAAAATGCTGCTGACAAGAGATTTTGTCAGGATGACCTTGTCCCGTTTTTAACCCAACCCCCAGGGTGATTCACTGTTCCAGCGGAGTAAATCTTCAGCAGGAACGGGGCGGCTGATAAAATAACCCTGGGCCTCGTCGCACCCTAAAGTAATCAGTTTTTCCAGGGTTTCTTGATCCTCCACGCCTTCCGCAATGACCCTGAGATTCAGACTATGAGCTAAATCAATGGTTGAACGGACAATGAGATGATCTTCTTGATCGCGGAGCATGTTTTTAATAAACGACCGGTCGATTTTGATCGATTTGACCGCCAGTTTCTTTAAATAACTGAGAGAGGTATACCCAATCCCGAAATCATCAATGGAGAAGTTAACCCCTTCATGATTTAAAAGACGGATGGTCTTTATCACACTCTCGATATTCGTCATAATGGCGCTCTCGGTAATTTCAAAATTCAACAGACCCGGTTCAATCCCAAGGGAGCGAATCATTTGTATCATCTGAGAGGGGAGGAGCGGATCCTGAAGATTCCGCACCGAAAGATTAACTGCCAAGCTGATTTTCTTTCCCTCCCTGGTCCATGAAAGGGACTGCTGGATCGCCTCCTGGAGAACAAATTTAGTCAAAGTTTTAATCAATCCGGTGTGTTCCGCGGGAAGGATAAACTGATCCGGCGGAACAATCCCTTGTTTGGGGTGATTCCACCGCACCAGGGCTTCCACCCCGCAGATGCGCCGGGTTTGAAGATCAATGATCGGCTGGTAATGAAGAAACAACTGCCGGTTTTCGATGGCGTGCCGCAACTCTCCCATCAGGGCCAGGCGTCCTGGGCTGTGTTGATCCAGTTCGGAATTATAGACGACAAAGTCTATTTTTTCTTTTTTCGAGGCATACATTGCCACATCTCCCCTTTGAATGAGGCTGTCGGCATTGGAACCATGATCAGGATAAAGCGCAATGCCGATACTGGTCTCTACCACAACCGGCAACCCCTCAACTTCAAAAGGTTCCTCCAGAGCTTTTAGAATTTTATTGGCCACTAATCCGGCATGATCAGAGGACGCCATGGATAACAAGATTCCAAATTCATCCCCTCCCAGGCGCGCGACGGTGTCTTTGGTAAAAAGCGCCTCTTTCAAACGGAGACCGACTTTTTGCAAAAGAAGGTCGCCGCGATGATGCCCAAGCGTATCATTAATTTCCTTAAATCGATCAAGATCCAAAAGGAGAATCGCCCCCGGTCTTCCATCCCGTTGACCTTGAAAAATCCCTTTTTCGAGAAGGTCATGAAAGAGGTGCCGGTTGGGAAAGCTGGTCAGGGTATCATAATAGGCCAGACGTTGAACTTTTTCTTCAAATCGCTTACGCTCAAGATCTGCCTCGATCCGTTTGCTGATATCACGAAGCACGGCAGTAAAAAAGGTTTGCCCGTTCTTTTTCGATTTTGAAATAGAAGCTTCCGCGGGGAACTCAGAACCGTCCCGCCGACGGCCATAAATTTTAGGTTTTCGCTCATGCATGAATCGGGAGGGAGCGGCTTCAGCCCCAAAACCCTCTATTTGTTTACGATGGGGTTGGGCAAAACGGTTAGGCATCAGGAGGTCGAGCGGCCGGCCGATAACTTCGGAGGATGGATATCCAAAGATATGTTCTGCTCCTTTGTTGAAAAAAATAATGTTTTGGGTCTCGTCAACCATGATCACCGCATCAGCGGTGATCGATGCAATGGCTGAAAAGCGGGATTCACTTTCCCGAAGGGCCTTTTCCAAAATCAAAAGGCTTTTTTTGTTCTGATCCGGATCCATCATTGAGGTAACCCCGACACTATCTAAGATTCCAAGGCAAACGATACCCGATATAACTTATTACTACAGCGGATCTTTTAACCACTGGCAATTGAAGCCAACAGCTTTTTCCTATGTGAGCGATAGGCAACATGGTTTCTCCTTGTATGGTACCTTACAATTTCCAGTGCATGTGAGATCG
>JACOTA010000080.1 GCA_016178585.1 Nitrospirota bacterium | reverse complement strand
GGCTTAAACAGTCGGGAATGAGATGGACCGTCAGAGGCGCCAACGCAATTATCGCCCTGCGTTGCTGCCAGATCAGTGGCCGGTGGGAGGAGTTTTGGGGAAATCGGGCGACGGGGTGAGAAGTTTACCCATAAATTTGTCTCACACCCCCTAAGAACAGAGATAGAAAGTTGTCATTGCGAGCGAAGCGAAGCAATCTTGCCATCGTGAACCGAGATCGCCACGCACCCTGTGGGCGCTCGCGATGACAGGCAAAACAAGGAGTTACAAATCCTATCTCATGGGCTAATTTTAATCGTTGTCAGATTTAAAATGCTTGCGCGGGTTTTAACAAATAGAGTATTATTTTTTTCAACTCCAATCTGTGTTTTATTTTTGAATATAGGGGAACTTCCTTGTCAAAGCTTGGTCCTATTTTGAGAAATTATTTCATTACCGGTCTTATTGTGATTACCCCCATGTGGGGAACGTACCTGATCCTGAGAACCTTATTTACCTCTTTAGACGGTGTTTTTGGAAGTTTTTTGCAAAGAAAGTTTAATTTTTATGTTCCCGGTTTCGGGATTATTTCCCTTCTCATTTTAATCTTTTTAACCGGACTCCTGGTCGCCAATATTTTTGGGCGAAAGTTAATTCAAGTTTGGGAGGATTTCCTCAATAA
This sequence comes from Nitrospirota bacterium, assembly GCA_016178585.1. Taxonomy (NCBI): domain Bacteria; kingdom Pseudomonadati; phylum Nitrospirota; species Nitrospirota bacterium. The sequence continues at coordinate 13,605 of JACOTA010000080.1, read as the reverse complement.
AGTTCCACTGGTCCGGAATGTTTATTCATTGGTTAAAGCGATTGTCGACACCTTTTCCAGCCAAAATAAGGAAAAATTAAGCCGGGTGGTTTTGGTGGAATTTCCCCGGAAAGGTTGCTATACGGTGGCGTTTACAACCGGCATTCCCAATGAGGAGATCCTCTCCATTGCCGGTGAGCGTTTGGTGAATGTTTATGTTCCCACAACCCCGAATCCGACAGGCGGTTATATGTTGTTGATTTCCGAAAAGGAGGTCAAACCTCTTTCGATGACGGTTGAAGAAGGAATGAAAATGGTGATCTCGACCGGCACCTATAATCCCCCTTCCAGAAAAGGGAAACCCGGGGGTCCTGAGGGCTCGGAGACGAGAAAACTCTTATGAAACCGATTGACGCCGTCATTCTGTCGGCCGGTTTGGGAACCCGGATGAAATCAAAGCGGATAAAGGTCCTTCATCCTATCGGAGGGCGTCCGATGATTCTCCATTTGCTTGACCGGATCAAACCTGTTTCCATCGAGCGAATCATTTTGGTCCTGGGGCGTCAGAACGAAAAAGTTAAAGAAGTCGTTATGAAGGACTTTCCAGAGGCGCAGTTTGTTTATCAAGAAAAACAGTTAGGGACGGGTCATGCCCTTGCGCAGGCTGAAAAACTTTTTGTTAATCAAGACAAGACCATTCTGGTCTTAAATGGGGACACCCCGTTTATTTCTCATGAGACCTTGCTCTCGCTGATTCGGAACCATCAGGAAAAAAGCGCCACGCTATCTTTATTAACGGCCGGGCTCGAACATCCCGAAGGATATGGCCGGATTATCAGGGATCGCCGGGGAAAGATTCAAAAAATTGTTGAAGAGAGGGACGCGACGCCTCTTCAGAGAAAAATCGCAGAAGTCAACACCGGAATTTATTTGATGAACTCCCGGTTTGCCTTTAAGGCGCTTAAGGAATTTTCTTCAAAAAACGTCCAGGATGAAATTTATCTTACCGATATTGTCGCTTCCGCCGTCAAAAACAAAAAGGCCGTGGAAACCGTTCATGTCGGTCAGCCTGAAGAGGTCATGGGGATTAATAATCGCGTGGACTTATCCAGCGCGGAAGCCCTCCTCCGAAAACGGGCCGCGGAAAAATGGATGAAAGCCGGAGTGACCTTGATCGACCCGCACCATACCTACATCGAAGAAGGAGTGATCATCGGGAAAGATACGGTAATTTATCCGGGTGTTTATATTAAAAAGGGGAGCAGGATAGGGGAGGAATGCACGCTTCATTCTAACGTCATTATTTCCAATTCCAGGATTCAAAACTCCGTCTTGATCAAGGAATTTTGTGTCATTACCGACAGCATTCTCGAGGAAGCCGTGGTGATCGGTCCTTTTGCCCATTTACGGCCCGGTTCCATTATCCGTAAAAAAGCGCACATCGGAAATTTTGTTGAAATTAAAAAAACCGAAATCGGAGAAGAATCAAAGGCCAATCATTTATCCTATCTGGGAGATTCGGTGATTGGCAAACGTGTCAATATAGGGGCGGGAACCATTACCTGTAATTATGACGGAGTCGGTAAGCATCAAACGGTGATTGGAGATGATGTTTTCGTGGGAAGTGACACGCAATTTATTGCGCCGGTCACGGTGGAAAGCGGAAGCGTCATTGGCGCGGGATCGACCATTGTCGAAAATATACCCAAAGAAAGCCTATCGCTTAGCCGGGCGCCTCAAATTATCAAAAAAGGCTGGGTTTCCCGGAAAAAAATAAAAATAAAAAAAGAGAGATAAATTAATGTGCGGGATTATCGGTTACGTGGGCCAGCAAGAAGCCGTTCCTGTTTTAATGGAGGGATTAAAAAGGCTCGAATACCGGGGGTATGATTCGGCAGGCGTGGCCTTTATCCATCATGGTCGGCTTGTGTTAAACCGCTCAGTCGGGAAATTAGCCAATTTAGAAGCTCTTCTTTCGAAAAAAGACACTGCCAGCCGCATTGGGATCGGCCATACCCGCTGGGCGACCCATGGACGTCCTTCTGAGGTGAATGCTCATCCCCATCGCGTGGGTCATACTGTTCTGGTTCATAATGGAATTATCGAAAACTTCCTCCAGTTAAAAAAGGAGCTGACTCAAAAAGGGTCCGTGATTAAATCGGAAACGGACACAGAAATTGTCGCTCATCTCATCGACCGGGAGACGCGGGGAGGTAAAAGTCTGGAAAATGCGGTTCAAAGTGTTCTTAAGGAAATCAAAGGCGCCTACGCTTTAGTGATTCTTTCCGAAGAATATCCCGATCAACTGATAGCGGTTCGGAATGGCTGTCCCCTGGTCATTGGAATGGGAAGAGGGGAGTATTTTGTCGCTTCAGATATTCCCGCCACACTCAGCCACACCCGGAATTACATTTTTTTGGACGACGGCGAGATGGCGGTCTTAACGTCCAAAGGGGTTGAAATTAAAGATTTTGAAGGGCATCGAAAAGTTAAAAATCCTGTCACCGTCGACTGGAGTCCTGTCATGGCTGAAAAAGGGGGTTATAAACATTTCATGCTAAAAGAAATTTTTGAACAGCCCCAGGCGATTGCAGATACCCTGAGAGGCCGTATTTCTCTTGCCGAACCCGCGGTTAATTTTCATGAAATCGGGCTATCCGAACCCTTTCTCAAAAATATTTCAAAAATACACATGGTGGCCTGTGGAACGTCATGGCATGCCGCGCTGGTGGGGAAGTTTCTTATTGAACAGCTTGCCAGGGTTCCGGTAGAGGTGGATATCGCTTCGGAATTCCGTTATCGTGATCCGATTTTATCCCCATCCGATCTGCTGATTGCGATCTCCCAATCCGGAGAAACCGCCGATACCCTTGCCGGGATGATGGAAGCCAAAAATAAAAAGATGAAGACCCTTGCGGTTTGTAATGTTGTCGGGAGTACCATGGCAAGGGAGGCGGACGGAGTGATTTATACCTATGCAGGGCCTGAAATCGGGGTTGCGTCGACCAAGGCCTTTACCACCCAGCTAACGGTCCTTTTTTTATTTGCATTGTCTTTGGGACAGCTTCGGGCCAGACTCACGCCTGACCAGGTTTCTGATTACCTGAGGGGCCTGGTCAATCTTCCTCGTATTATCGACGAGGTGTTAGCCAGGGAAAATGAAACCATTGAAATCAGCAAGACCTTTTTTAAATCCAGAGACTTTCTTTTCCTTGGACGGGGAATAAATTATCCGATCGCCCTGGAAGGGGCCCTGAAATTAAAAGAAATTTCTTATATTCATGCGGAAGGGTATCCTGCAGGCGAAATGAAGCATGGCCCCATTGCGCTTATCGATGAACACCTGCCCGTCGTGGTTTTAATTCCAAAGGATTCGGTTTATAGCAAGGTGTTTAACAGTATTATGGAAATCAAAGCGAGAAACGGGATTGTGATTGCGATTACCAATGCCCAGGATGATGAGCTTCTCGAAAAGGTAGACTACCTTTTAAGGGTTCCCGAGACCGATCCCCTGTTTAATCCAATTGTCATGAGTATCCCCCTTCAGCTCCTCGCCTATCATATCGCGGTTTTATGCGGAAGCGACGTCGATCAACCGAGAAACCTGGCCAAGAGCGTAACGGTTGAATAATCTGGATTTTCTTAAAGATTTAAACCCGCAGCAACTCGAAGCTGTCCGTCATCAAGAGGGTCCTCTTTTAATTCTCGCGGGCGCCGGGAGCGGAAAGACAAAAGTCATTACCAGCCGTTTTTCCTATTTTGTGAAGGCGTTAGGGATCTCCCCCGCGAATATTCTGTGTGTGACTTTCACCAACAAGGCGGCGGAGGAAATGAAAATCCGGGTACGTGAAATGACCGGCTTTGCGGACCCTCCCTGGGTACACACCTTTCACTCAGCGGCAGTTAAAATCCTCCGGTCCGAAATTGATCTTTTTGGTATCCCCCGGAATTTTATGATTTATGACAAGGGCGACCAGCTGGCCCTCCTCAGAGAATGTGTCCGGGAACTTAATTTTAACGAGGAACTTTACCCCGTTAAAACCATTGCCGCAAGAATCAGCGAATTAAAAAACCTGTTGATGACGCCTGAACAGTTTTCGGAAAAGGCCCAGAGTTTTGGCCTTCAAGAAAAAATTGCCCGGGTGTACCCTTTATACCGCGATAAGTTAAGGAAACAAAAAGCGCTTGATTTTGACGACCTTCTCATGGTTTTAATTCAGATTTTTAAAAAACATCCGGAGGTCTTGAAGCGGTACCAGAACCAGTTTTCATACATGATGGTGGATGAGTACCAGGACACCAATTTTGCCCAGTATCAACTCATTTCCCTTTTGTGCAAAGAGCACAGGAACATTTGCTGTGTGGGGGATGACGACCAGAGCATTTATGGCTTCAGGGGCGCGGATATTAAAAATATTTTACGCTTTGAAAACGACTATCATGATACCCGGGTCATTAAGCTGGAACAAAATTACCGATCGACAAAAACGATTTTAAATGCCGCGAATAAAGTGATTGAAAGAAATGATCAGAGGAAAGGAAAACAGCTCTGGACAAACAACCAGCGGGGAGAGGCGATTGAAGTCTGCCGGGTCGAAAGTGATGAAGGGGAGGCTGATTTAATCTCCCAGATGATTTTGGCGGGCGCCGAAAATAAAAGCGAGGCTTCTTTTCAAAGGTTTGCCATTTTATACCGAACGCACATTCAATCGAGAGCCCTGGAGGAGTCGTTTCAAAAACGCGGGGTCCCTTATGTGATCGTCGGAGGGACGCGTTTTTTTGAACGGAAAGAGATTAAAGATATTCTGGCTTATCTCCGGGTCATTGTGGACCCGGTTGATGAAGTGAATTTAAAAAGGATTATCAATGTTCCGGTAAGAGGCATTGGCGCCCAGACGATCGAAAAGGCGGTTCAATTTTCTGAAAAAAACGGCTGTAAGCTGTTTGATGGATTGGAAAAAATCCAGGGAACCGGCCTGTTAGGGGTGAGCGCCGAAAAGGCCGTGCGTTCCTTTACGACCCTGATTAATGAAATGGCTCAAAAAGCGGTCTCTACCAGCATCCTGGACCTGGTTCAGCTCATTCTCAGTCGTACCCACTACATCGAAGAGATCAAAAAAGAAAAAGCCGCTGAAAAAATAGAAAATATTTATGAGTTTTTCTCGTCAGTGACGGAATTCCAGGAAAAGAACAATTCTTCAGATTTACCCTCTTTTTTAGACCATGTGGCGCTTTTTTCGGATGTGGCCGATGAAAAAACGAGAGGAAGAGTCAGGCTGATGACGCTTCATAGCGCCAAAGGTCTTGAATTTCCTGTGGTATTTATGCCTGGTATGGAGGAGGGATTGTTTCCTCATAGCCGGGCTCTTGTGGATCATCTTGAAATGGAAGAAGAACGAAGGTTATGTTACGTCGGAATGACCCGTGCCAGAGAAAAACTTATCTTAACCAGCGCAAAAAACCGCCGAATGTACGGGTCAGTTCAATTTAATTCTCCATCGCGTTTTATTGAAGATATTCCGGTTGAATTTGTTCAGAAAAAAGAGTTAAATAGAGAAAAACCTCCCAAAACGCCGGTTTATCGAGAAAAAATTATTGAAAAAAGATTTCAACGTGGGTATTTACCTGGCGAGCAAGGCGAGCGAGAGGGGGAGGCTCCAGAAAAACCATATGTCCGTTGTGGGACATCTCCCAAAGCAAGCTCGGAGGGAGGGGGCGACGCGAGCCCCCATCATAGGCGTGTTAATCAGTCGGTCGTGCATCCCTTATGGGGGAGGGGGGTTATTCTTTCCAGCGATGGAGAGGGAGATGACCTCAGGATGACCATTCGTTTTGAGTCTTCCGGGACAAAAAAAATGGCTTTAAAATATGCGAATCTCAAATTTTTATAGAGGTTTATCAAGAGCCTGAAATTCTAAGTAGACGGCCAGGAAGGCAAGGTATGAAGATTACAAAAGAACAGGTCGGCCACGTCGCCAAACTGGCCAAATTAAGTATTTCAGATGAAGAAAAGGAGAAATTTTCCCTCCAACTGGAAAAAATCTTAATGTATGTCGACCAGTTAAATGAGCTGAAAACCGAGGGAATTGAACCCACTTCTCATGCTGGTGGTCTTGAAAATGTTTTTCGGGAAGATAAGGTTCAATCCTCTTTACCTGTTGAAATAGCCCTGCAAAACGCCCCTCAACAGGAAAAAGGGTTTTTTAAAGTTCCAAAAGTTATTGAATAAACGGTAAGGACCCCCTGAGTATAACGGATAAACGAGGCTCTGGCTTTACCAGGCCGAGCGAGGGGTTCGGGGGCATCAGAGGATTTCACGAAGTGAAACCGGATGGGCCCCTGAGTATTATGGAAAGGAAACAATCTTGTTAAGACCCATGCTCCGCAGCAAGATCCACCGTGCTGTCGTTACCCAATCTGAAATTGACTATGAGGGGAGTATCACGATTGATCAAAGTTTGGTCGATGCCGCCGGGATGCTCCCCTATGAACAGGTGATGATCTCTAATCTCAATAATGGAGAGCGCTTTGAGACTTATATTATTCCCGGACAACGAGGGTCGGGAACGGTCTGTTTAAATGGACCGACGGCCCGAAAAGGCATGGTGGGGGATAAAATTATCATTTTCTGCTACGAACTCTACAACGAAATAGAATTGAAGGGCCATAAACCCATTATCGTCAAAGTCGATGATAAAAACCAAATCGTCTCCTGATACACCAGCCATCGAGAGGAGATTGGGAGTTCTCTCCGGGACTTCCGGTGCCTTGATTTTGAAGGTGGATCAAAGGCCCGAAAAGCGAGAAAGCAACGACAAAAAACCATGAAACTTTATGCATTAACGATTCACCAGGCCCATCAGTTACTCCGAAAAAAAGAAATCACTTCCAGGGAGCTGGTTGAATCTGTTCTTTCACGAATCGATCAGGTTGAGCCTAAAATCGCCGCATTCAATCAGGTTCAAAAGGAATCTTCTTTAAAAGAAGGCGAAATGCTCGACCAGAAGATCAGCCGGGGAATGTTTAAATCGCCCCTGACGGGAATTCCCGTTGGTTTAAAAGATAATATCTGTTTTCAAGGGGTTCCAACGACCTGTTCTTCCAGAATACTTGAAAATTTTATTCCTCCGTATGATGCGGCGGTTGTCGAAAAACTAAAAGAAGCCGAGGCGGTATTTGTCGGGAAAACCAACATGGATGAATTTGCGATGGGGTCTTCTACCGAAAATTCCGCCTTTAAGAAAACCCGCAATCCCTGGGATTTAGATCGAATTCCAGGCGGTTCCAGCGGGGGATCAGCGGCGGCGGTAGCCGCAGACGAGTGTATGGGAGCGCTGGGATCGGATACGGGCGGATCGATCCGCCAACCCGCTGCCTGCTGTGGTGTAGTGGGTTTGAAGCCTACCTACGGGTTGGTCTCGCGATATGGGCTGGTGGCCTTCGCTTCTTCGCTTGATCAAATCGGTCCGATCGCCAAAGACGTAACAGATGCGGCCATTTTGTTAAATGAAATCAGCGGCCATGATTTGAGGGATTCCACCTCCTCCGCCAGACCGTCTGAAGATTACCTGGGGTCTCTTCACCCTGAGGTTAAAGGATTAAAAATCGGGATTCCAAAAGAGTATTTCATTAAGGGGATCGACCCGGAAATTGAAAAATCGGTAATGGGCGCGGTGAATAAATGGAAAGACCTTGGCGCCGAGGTTTATGAAATCACCCTTCCTCATACCGCTTATGCGGTCGCGACCTATTATATTCTGGCGACAGCCGAGGCCAGTTCCAATTTAGAGCGATATGACGGGGTGAAGTATGGCTTTCGGGCTTCAGACGGGAAAAATTTAAACGAAATGTACGAGAAGACCAGGGCCGAAGGGTTTGGACCGGAAGTTAAACGGAGAATCATGCTCGGCACCTATGCCCTAAGCTCAGGCTATTATGATGCCTATTATAAAAAGGCCCAACAGGTTCGAACCCTCTTTATTCAAGATTTTAAAGAGGCCTTTAAAAAGGTCGACGCCATTGTGACGCCCACAACACCCACTCCCGCGTTTAAAATTGGGGAAAAGGTCCATGACCCTCTTCAAATGTACCTGTCGGATATTTTCACCATTTCAGCCAATCTGGCCGGAATTCCGGCTCTTTCCCTTCCCTGCGGTTTTTCGAAGGAAGGTCTTCCTATCGGCGTGCAGATTATGGGACGTTATTTTGAAGAGTCGACTCTGCTAAACATGGCCTATGCGTTTGAACAGGCATCAGGAATTCATAATAAAAAACCGAACCTGTAAATTGGGAAAAGAAAAACTGAACATTGAGAACGGGTTAGAGGTCCCTTCCGGGATTTCCATCATCATAGTTTTTCAAGGTAGGTCACAAGCCGCAGCCTCGAGGGCGACGAAGGCGTACGTGGTCGGTACGTTGGAGGAGACCGACAGGCGAGAACGCTGCATATGACCCGTTATCAATGTATCAGGAGGGAATTTATGAAGTATGAAGCTGTCATTGGTTTAGAAGTCCACGCGCAAATGCTGACCCATTCGAAAATTTTTTGCGGGTGCAGCACCTCTTTTGGAAGCAAACCGAATTCACAAACCTGTCCTGTTTGTCTGGGAATGCCGGGCGTTCTCCCTGTTCTCAATAAAAAAGTGGTTGAATTTGCGATGAGAACCGCCCTTGCGACCCATTGTACGATTTCTCCCCTAAACCGTTTTGCGAGAAAAAATTATTTTTACCCGGACCTGCCCAAAGGGTATCAGATTTCGCAATATGAGCTGCCCCTTGCTGAACATGGGCACATTGATATTCAGGTCGACGGTGTGGAGAAAAGGATAAGGTTAACACGAATTCACCTGGAAGAAGACGCCGGGAAAAATCTTCACGAAGGGATTGAAGACGCCAGTTACATTGATCTCAACCGGACAGGGGTTCCCCTCATGGAAATTGTCAGCGAACCCGATATCCGGTCTTCCGAAGAGGCGGTCGCTTATTTAAAAAAACTAAGGAACATTCTGGTGTATCTTGAAGTTAACGATGGAAATCTCGAAGAGGGGAGTTTCAGGTGTGATGCCAATGTGTCGATTCGGCCGGTGGGACAGGAGAAATTCGGCACCCGAACCGAGCTGAAAAACATTAACTCATTCCGTTTTATTCAGAAGGCGATTGATTATGAAATTAAACGGCAGGAAATGGTTTTGGAAGAAGGGGGCAGGATTATTCAGGAAACCCGCCTCTGGGATACCCAGAAGGGAATAACGGTCTCAATGCGTTCGAAGGAATCGGCTCATGATTACCGCTATTTTCCGGAGCCGGATCTGGTTCCGGTTAAAATCCATTCCGATTGGGTTGAAGAGATTCAAAAGACGCTCCCTGAACTTCCGGACGCCAAAAAAGAGCGGTTTATTAAAGATTATCAGATCCCTCCTTATGACGCATCCGTTTTAACTCAGAATAAAAAAATTGCCTTTTATTTTGAGGAGTGCGCGTCCCTTTATCACCGGCCAAAAGCAATAAGCAACTGGATCATGGGCGACCTTCTTAATGAGGAGGAAATACCGATTTCACCCCGGCAGTTGACCGGTATGATTGAGCTCATTGATAAGGGGGTAATCAGTGGAAAAATCGCGAAAACGGTTTTTGAGGAGATGTTGAGAACAAAAAAGGATGCCCGAACCATCGTGGAGGAAAAGGGATTGCTTCAAGTCAGCGATGATGAGGCCATTCTTTCTTTTGTGGATCAGGTGTTAAACGCGAATCCCGAAAGCGTCGAACAATACAGGAGCGGCAAAGAAAGGCTATTGGGTTTTTTTGTGGGGCAGGTGATGAAAATTTCTTCCGGAAAAGCCAATCCAGGAAAGGTTAATGAACTATTGCTTAAGAGATTAAAAAATCCTTAATGGCGCGGCTCCTCATCGGTTTTATCGTCTTTTTCGGTTTACTGGCGGGGGTCGTCACCGGCGGGAGGGTTCTGGAAAATCATCCGTCATTTTGCAATTCCTGCCATGAAATGAACCGTCCACATGACGGTTGGATTTCTTCCGGGGCCAGTCATTCCCATTTGAGTTGTATGGATTGTCATTCAGGAGCGGGGGTGACCGGGGTGATTGAAGCGGAACTTCGCGGATTCGGTCAGTTGATCGAACATTTTGCCCTGAGTGAGAAGGAATTAAAGGGACCCTTTATCGCCAAAGTGCCTAAAGAGTTTTGTTTGAAATGTCATCGTTTACAATTATCCAGAACGGCTAAAGCCCATCGACCCTTCAAGATAGAAGGAAAAGAGTGCTCCCGGTGCCACAGGCATCAGGATGGGTGGGAGTTCGCAGGGGAAATCAGGAAGGATCTGTAGGCTTCTGGAAAAATATTCGGGAAAGGACTGTTATCATGAGTGATATTGTCTATGTGTTTGGCAGAGAAATTATTGATTCGCGCGGTAATCCGACGATTGAAGTTGAAGTGACGCTGGAAAGCGGCATGACGGGACGCGCTTCTGTTCCTTCCGGCGCCTCGACCGGAGAACGGGAAGCCGTGGAACTCCGCGATAAAAACAAAAACCGGTTTAGAGGAAAAGGTGTTTTGAAAGCAGTGATCAATATCAATGAGGTCATTGGTCCCGAACTCATCGGGATCGAAGCCAGGGATCAGACCTTTGTCGATGAATTGATGATTGAACTGGATGGCACCCATAACAAGAGCAAGCTGGGCGCGAACGCTATTCTGGGGGTATCTCTTGGCGTGGCCAAAGCAGCCGCAATGGAATCGGGCCTTCCTCTATACCGTTATATCGGCGGGGCAGGGGCGAGACTCATGCCGGTGCCGATGATGAATATCTTAAACGGCGGGGCGCATGCCGATAATAACCTCGACATTCAGGAGTTTATGATCATGCCGGTGGGGGCCGCTTCACTGGCTGAAGCGGTCCAGATGGGGGCAGAGGTATTTCATCAACTCAAGGAAATCTTAAAGAGAAAAGGTTTCTCCACGGGAATCGGAGACGAAGGAGGCTTCGCGCCGGATTTAAATTCCAATGCCGAAGCGATTGAGCTGATCATGGAGAGTATCGGTGAAGCCGGGTATAAGCCGGGAAAAGAGGTGGGGCTGGCTCTGGATGTTGCCGCCAGCGAATTGTTCCACCAGGGCAAATACAGAATGAAAGCGGAGAAAAAAGATAAGTCGATGGAGGAGATGGTCCGGTATTACGAAACGCTGGTTAATCAATATCCGATTCTTTCCATTGAAGACGGCCTGTCTGAAAAAGATTGGAAGGGGTGGAAATTCATGACCGAGCGCCTGGGGAAAAAAGTCCAGTTGGTGGGTGATGATATTTTTGTGACCAATCCGGAAATTTTTAAAAAGGGTATCGCCGGGGAGATCGGCAATGCGATTTTAATAAAACTCAATCAGATCGGCACCTTGACGGAAACGCTCGAAGCGATTGAAATGGCTAAAAAAGCAAGATATACGGCGATTGTTTCGCACCGGTCGGGAGAAACGGAAGACACGACCATTGCAGACCTGGTGGTGGCAACCAACGCGGGGCAGATCAAGACCGGCTCAATGTCCCGGACAGACCGTGTTGCCAAGTATAATCAGCTTTTAAGGATTGAAGAAGATTTAGGGGAATCGGCGCGTTTTGACGGAAAGGGGGTTTTTTATAACTTATGATTCCAAACCTGTCCCGGCAACAGATGGAGGCGGCCTGGAATAAGAAGAAAAAAATGATCTACCTGGGCACGGCGTTTGTTTTAGGATATCTGATTGTTTTGTTTCTTTTTGGCGAGGTTAACCTCCCGCATTATATTTCCATGAAAAATGCCTATAACCAGATGACAGATGAAATCGATCAATTGAAAAATGAGAATGCCCATCTAAGACAGCAAACCGATGCCCTCAGCTCAGACCCCCAGAAAATCGAAAGCCTGGCGAGAGAAGAGCTGGGTCTGGCAAAAAAAGGGGAAATTATTTATGAATTCCCCAAATCCGCTCCCTCTTCATCCAAACCATAAGTCCTCACCCCCCGCCCCCTAAGAACTGGACGTGGCGGCAGAAATCCATATTTAGGCCGGTTAGCAGGGCAGATTTATGTTTTTCACTCCCTTTCAATTTGTTAACACACGCGATAAAAATGTTTCTTGACAAGTTAAAGTAATATCTTTAAAACTGAGTGAAAGTAAAAATAGGTCTAAAAATACTATCGGAATTTTAGAAATGGTTAAAATATATATAATTATTGCCCTTATACTTTTACTTTTGACGGGAGCAAACAAATTAGTCATGGGTGACGGTTTCTTGAAAGCTCCTGCTAACATTTATTCAAATGAAGATTATGGTTTTTCGATAAATCTTCCAGATGAGTGGAAGGAATCTCGTGACCTTTCAAAAAACCAGACCGACCAAATTCGACATGAAGATAAATCAGGATTGGCTATTGTTTTCATGGCATCTGAGACGAAAGATCCCACGGAGTTAAGTTTATTAATAATGTTTCAAAGTAGAAATCAATCCAACCATTTCTCTTCTGAGGAAATTGAAAAGCGTCTCAGTGAATTAGTAGCTAGCCTGGCAGAACCTCCGAGAGATCAAGTCTTTGAGTCCAGGGTGTTAAAGATAGATAATCGATCGGCTGTTCAGGCAGAAGTTTGCACTACTTTCGACAATTCACGAAAATGTAATTTAATTGAGCATGTAACTGAAATTTTTCTTGACGGAAGCATTATTCGTATTCAATTTAGCATTTCAAAAACACTTTTTCCGAAATACGAAGAAAAGATTAAACAGAGTTTATCTTCCGTTCATTTGTCCCCGAAAAAAAGCTTTGAAATACCTGCCGACTGTCAGAAAACTGATATCCAAATAATTGATCATGAATGGAAGTCAAAAAGGATTCCAATAGATGATACAGGCAAACACCAAGACTTGGATCTTGTTTTCATAATGTGGGAGGTTACACTAAAAAACAAGAGTAACAAGACTTGTTTAGTAAAAGTTGGATATAAACTTTTTGATAAAAACGGAAATGAACTTTACTTTGATAATACAACTTCAGGTGAAAATATTGATCCAAACGGGAATAAGATCATTAAGGGCGGGTATTTGCACGATGTACAAAGCAAATTATTGCCAAAAATAGATTCAAGTCGGGTTGAATTAATTAGCGTGAAATAAAATCGTTTTGATTTTTTTGTATCAAAACGATTTGGGGGGTCCCATTTTATCCCATTACACGAAATTTAGATGGGCTGAACCCAAGGATGATTCTTAAAGCTTTGGTGCCTTTAACCCCGATGGAACCACGGCGACATTTTTTAAACCTACAAGTCCAAGCTATTTTGACCGACAACCAGGGGTTGAACCCTTTAATTTTCAGGGAAATAGTCCATGATTTACACATGTCCGGTTTGTGGGTTTCCAAATCTTAATGAACTTCCTCGAAGTGAATCAGGCGGGGGTTCTTACGAGATATGCCCTTCTTGTGATTTTGAGTTCGGGTATACAGACGATGATCAAGGCTATTCATATGAGCAATGGCGGAAAGTATGGATAAAAAAAGGGATGAAATGGAGGAATGAAGAAACTGGCATCGGCAATCCTCCTCCTGAGTGGGATCCCGTCAAGCAATTGGAAGGGATTGGAGTC
>JACOTA010000079.1 GCA_016178585.1 Nitrospirota bacterium | reverse complement strand
GGAGCGGAGCCGTCCGGGATTGGGCCAATGTTTTGAGATGTTCCTGTTGTTCGGCATTCAACGTCAAGGGCGATTTCTGTGTGCTCCAGGGCATTCGAGCCTCCTTCAAAGGGGTGGTGGTCACAAGCCTCCCTATGATAGCAGGTCCGAAAGTAATGGTCTATATTTTAATGAAACTAACTACTAGTTCTGATCCGTTGATAAGAGCCCATCTGCTGCGTTCTCGATTCTCGGCTTCCTCAACGTACTTACTCCGTACGCCTCCGTCGCCTCGATTCTGCGGCCTTGCACCTGGGTCTTCTCAACGGTCAGGTTTTTGAAAAATGCGTGTTTCGAAATTAGGAGAAAGAAACCTTTTAAAAAAAATTTCTAAAATGTTTGGCTCCCGGCCGTCCTATCTTCGTGTCGGAATCGGCGACGATGCGGCTGTGGTCGAACCTCGAAAAGGATGGCATCTGGTTTACACAACCGATACCCTGGTAGAAAACATTGATTTTAATCTGGGGTATACGACGTATTGCCAAATCGGCGAGAAAGCCCTTTCGGCCAACTTGAGTGATCTGGCCGCTATGGGAGCTTATCCCAAATATTATTTATTAACCCTGGGAATCCCCTCCCGCACCCCTGTTTCGAAGATCATGGAAATTTTCAGGGGCTTGAAAAACACAGGAAAAAAAAATCATGTTGATTTAATTGGAGGGGACCTGTCCGAAGCCCCCGTTCTGATGATTGGTTTAACGCTGGCGGGAGAAATTAAACCCCGTTGCGCTGTCTTGCGCAATGGAGCCTCTCCCGGAGATTTGATATTCGTGACGGGCACGATAGGAGATTCCACGGCAGGGTTTGAACTCTTGAAAAAGAAACCCTCTTTCTCTAAAATAAACTCCGAAAGCAGGTTTTTGATGGCACGGCATCTTGCGCCATGTCCAAGGATTCACGAAGGTCAATTATTAAGCGAGGAGAGGCTGGCGACGGCTATGATAGACATCTCCGACGGACTTTCCACAGATCTTTTAAACCTGACGGAGGCCAGTCATGTCGGAGCAGACATCCGGGTCGATGAGCTGCCCCTTTCCCCTTCTCTGGTCGCCTATGGGAAAAAAATGAGAAAGAACCCTCATCGATACGCCCTTTCAGGCGGAGAAGATTTTGAACTGCTGTTTACCGTTTCACCGAAAAAGGTAAGCCGGATTGAAGACCTGATCGCCGGCAGAAAAATCATAGCAAAACCGATAGGAAAAATTACCTCAAAAAGAGGGATTCGGTACTTCGATCAATCCGGAAAAGAAATAAAAATAAAGATAAGAGGTTATGAACATTTTACATCCCATCAAAATCAACCATGATTGCTAAAATAAAACTTAAAATTAAAGAATTGTTGAACCTTAATGATTCACCAAAAAAAATCGCTTTGGCTTTTTCCGTTGGTGTTTTTATTGCTTTTTCCCCTATTTTGGGCTTTCACACCCTCATGGTGGTACTCGTGGCATGGCTTTTTCGTTTAAATCCTGTGGCGTTGATTATCGGTGCGTTTGTCAACAATCCCTGGACCTTTACCCCCCTTTACGGCGGGTGCCTCTGGTTTGGAGTTTATCTCTACGGCGGCGCTTCAGTTTTTCCACAAGTCTCGTGGCAGCATCTTACTTTCTTTGGTTTTATTGAAAATTTAAAACCCTATATCGGTCCATTTTTTCTGGGGACAACTCTCATGGGGATTTTTTTTGCCGTGATCTCATATTTTATTACCTATTATTTTATACGCCAATTTCGAAAGTCGAGATTGGACCTTGAAGTTTAGCCTGGGAACCATCATATTAAGAATGATGGTCTCGTAAGAATCATTCAATAACATCAAACATAAGGAGAGTTCTCGCATGAAACAGATTTTTAAAGTCTTAACCAGTTTTTTGATTGTCGTTTTCTTCATCGGATGCGCGACCGAAGGGGACAATGCCCGGGCCAAAAAAGGAACCCTCCTTGGAGCCCTTGGCGGAGCGGCCGTTGGTGGTTTAATCGGAAGCCAGAGTGGAAAAGCAGGTCAGGGGGCGTTAATCGGGGGTCTGGTCGGAGCCCTTGGAGGCGGATTAATAGGGAACTATATGGATAAACAAGCCGCTGAATTGGAAAAGGTCGCGGAGACCCAGAGAACCGAAGATGGAATTATCGTGACGATGAAGGACAAAATTCTTTTTGACGTCAACAAAGCGGAATTAAAACCCGAATCTAAAAATTCGTTAAGCAAAATCGCCGATGTCCTGAGGAGATATCCGAAAACAGATATTACCGTCGCGGGGTATACGGACAGCACAGGATCCTCAAAGAACAATCAGGACTTATCAGAAAACAGGGCAAAAGCGGTGGAATTTTCTCTGATTAACAACGGGGTTAAATCGAATCGTATAACAGCAAGGGGATTTGGAAGTGAAAATCCCGCCGCGGACAACAGCACGGCGGATGGAAGGGCTCAAAACAGACGGGTCGAACTGCATATTGTCCCGAACGATGATCTGGTTTCAGAAGCCCAAAAAGAACAAAAATAAAGATATGACAACATTCTTGCCCGGGTAGTTCGGCGCGCAGTTGAAGTGTTTGAGAAACAAGATTTGGCAATTGACTGGCTTAAACATCCCAACTGCGCTTTAAGAAACCAAGCTCCATTGAGCCTTCTCGATACCGAGTTTAGAGCCGAAAGTGTTATGGACCTTCTTGGGCGGATTGAAATTGTAGAACAGAAATAAGTAGGTGTCCCCAGAATTTGCAGGAGGAAAACCAGAACACATACGGTCCCTTAAGAATAGAAAACGCTGACCCAACGATCATGGCGTCCCAAGAATGGCGTGAATCTAGGAGACTTTAACTTGACTTTGGCAAAGGAAATTTTAATGAATTCTCTGCTCAGGACTTTATTCATCTTTATTCTCACTTTAATTAGTTTTGATCCGACGGTGAAGGCAGAAAGTTTAATGAATAAATGGGGAATAGGATTGCGCGGTGGTCCCTCATTTGTTACGCAGGATATTGCCGACCAGCAATGGTTTTCGAAACTTCAAATGTCCACCATGAATTAAAAACTATTTCCTGTCATAAAATAAAATTGAGTGATCCCGTCAGAATCAGCCCCTCTTCCGACTCCGAGCCGTAGCCTGAGTGGAACAAGATAGGAGAAAGTCATATCCATTTTAATTTCTGCTCCAAATCCTCTTCGGAAATCCGGCAGGGCGGTTTCCCGATCCCAGGCATTTCCTATATCAAAAAACAGAGCGCCATGCGTTCTGTTTAAGAAGAACGGCCATGATCGGTATCCGCGTTCAATATTATATATTGGGAATCGATATTCAATGGACCCAATCAATGCTTTATTTCCACGAAGTTGCCTGATGGGATAACCTCTGAGAAAGAAATTTGTTTGGTCAGGTTCGATAATTTCTTCTGTAAAATCAGGCCCCCCCACCTGAAAAGATCTATAGACCAAGTGATCTCCAGTTGCAAAAGCGCCCGTCAACCGGGTGGCAAGCACGTGATGAGGAAAGAAAAAATGGATATATTCATACCATCCCGCGATAAAGCGGTTTTGATTGAAATCACTCCCAATTTGATGACTCAACCAGTCATACTGTATCTGAAGGTGCCGACCGTTTTCCGGGCTGATCGAAAAGGCAAATTCTTTTGAGGTGTTTAATTGCCATGAGGAGCGTAAACTTTTTATGACTCCTGTTTCTGGAGGTTGTATTCCCATGGGAACGGTTGAAAGAGCGGAAAAAGTCTCAGTAAAATAACCTCCCTTTAACGTGTTTGAGCTTTTTAAAAAGTTCCATGAATATGAAATATCGAATTCTGCCCTGACTTTGTTTTCCCAGTAATCCAACTGATGCCCTTGTAAATCGGTCAGGAGATCGGGATAAATAATGGGCATATATGACAGTCCGGCATGAATAGTAGGGTAAAATGAGTTGTTTTCATATTGAAATGAGCCGGCAGGCCGGTGTGATAAGAACCCATATAACGCGGAAAGATCGTACCGATGTCGTCCCAATATGTCGGATCCGGCTGTCGTGCCTCCCAGTTGGAGACCCGATTCATCACCCCCTGCAATTGGAATCCAAAATCGCGGAAGGAGAGTAGGCCAGGGGGAATAAGACTCGAACGAAATTCCTGCCAGGGGCGTTGAAGAATCTGATTTTGATATATTATCAGAAAATATTTTTTCAAATTTCTGAGGGTTTTCTTTGGCCCATTTTATTTTATAAAGGTCAAAACCCCGACTATGATAAGCCGACAGAATTATTTCACGGCCATCAGTGGAAACCTCAGGTGTAAATCCCCCTCCCAGAAGATTGGTAATCTGAGACATTTCTTTGGTCTCAATGTTGTATGAGAAAATGTTATAGATACCGGTTTTATCGCTGGAAAAAAGAATTTTCTTTCCGTCAGGAGACCATGTCGGAGTCAGGAACATGAAGCGATCCTGAATCAACGGAATGATCTCCTTAATTTCCAAATTAACGAGATAGAGACCGTTTAATCCATTTTTCCATCCCGAGACAACGATAGAATGACCGTCAGGAGACCATCGAGGATGGCTGAAAATCATATTTGAATCCAGCCAGGTAACAGGTTCAATCAAGCCTGAACCGAGGGAAAATAGAACTAATCTATTTTCGCCGGTTTGGTTTTCGACTGCTACCAGACTCCTTCCATCCGGATTAAAATCGGGGTCTCTTAATCTTTTTCCGAAAGTTAACCGTTTCAGATTCCTTTTTTGAAAGTCATAGAGGTATAAATCGTTAAATTCAGAATAATTCCGGAAAATTTCCAGTTGAGCAAATGCCAGTTTCTTTCCGTCCCTGGACCAGGAAGAGCTAAATCCTAAATTTCTCGGAGCTAACTCGCGGTCAGAACCGGACCGGAGGTTTTTCAGGTGTAATGACGGGTAGTCGTCTTTATTAACCGACGTATAAACCAGAGAAATGCCATCAGGGCTTATCCTGGGTCCCAGGTTGTAATCTCCTCTTTGTGTAATTGGAGTCAGGTTGGAAATTCCGAGCGTTTCAAGGGAAATCTTTTTTTTCTGAAAATTTCTTGTTAATTCTTCTCTCCACTGGTTCCACAGAGATGAATAAGATTGTCCAAGAATAATTCGCGCGCTTGAATCTACAAAAAAAGGGACTACTTTTTGGCTATATTCCCGGGCCAAATCAATTAATACCTTTTCGCCGAATCTTTTCGCAAGGTAATCATAAAATCTGGCTCCAAACAGATACTGGATCTGATTTCCGGGCCAGCTGTCTTTTCCCCCGGCCTGATCTAATGTTGGAAAATTATTTTCAAGAACAGCCATCCGAAGAACCATTTCAATATAAGCATTGTCTCGTCGGTCGCTTACGCCAATGGCGCTTTCTTCATAGGTAGCCAATCCTTCAATTAACCAATCGGGTTGTAACAAATTTGGGAAAGCGCCATTGAAAACCAATAAGGGAAAAGGTTCCCGGCCAAAGATTTTTCGAATAACCGCGGAAGTCCCACCATTCATGTCAAGATGGAGAATATGCATATATTCATGAGCGATAACCTCCCTCAACCATTCATCGTATCCGACTAAAAAAGGAATTGGACTGGCGGGAGGGGGAGTTAGAGAAATATATATCGTGTTATGCGGAATGGGAATGGTTGCGCCAAAAGGACTGTCAATGCTGTCTAAAAGAATGAGATGCGTTTTCTCAGAAGGAGGGGGCCATTTTAGTTTTTCAACAAGGAGCGCGTGGATTTCTTCGGCTATGAGGGCCGCTTTTTTAGCTTGAACCTCCTCTCTTTCATGAAAATAGACCTGAAAGTGGCCTGTTTTAATGAGGTTCCACGAAAGGGAGGGGTCGAGTTTAGTCCCCCCCCTGAAACTGATTGCACATCCAGTGGTGAGAACCATTATAGATAATATAATGATCCTGCATAAATTTAATTTATAAAAGCGGGGCCAATTTTTTAAGAAAAACAATGGATTTTAATTATTGAGACTCCGGTTTTTTGTTCCCGTTGACTTCCGGTATGGCCTCAAGAATTTTACTCGTTACAAAGGGTCCATAGGTGGGCGACACTTTTGTTATAAAATCATCGGTAACATCAGGGTCATATTGGGTAAAGGCAAAACCTCCAAAAAAGGGAATCAGGCTTACTTCCAGCCAACCGAGTTCGGTCCATGTCCGATCGATTTCGGCTTCGCGAAATTCAAAGGTTGTGGGTACGGTAATTTGTTTAGCATTTGTGGTTTTCAAGTTTTGGATATTGATTGTCGTGTTGATGTCGGCTTGATAACCATAACCCCAGATCGCTGGCGCCCAAATTAAAAAACCAGGCCAGTTGACAAAGAAATTACTTGTTTTCCCTGAATATTTTGGAGCAATGGATATATCTAACAACATGTCGGCCTGACCCTGGTGAACGGCAGGATTAAAAGGATAGATGACCTTTTCAATCATGCCACCGGATTGATTTTGTAACGACTGAATAATTGCGAGGACATATCTTGAATCATCTTTATTAGCCGAATTGCCCGACATAATACCTATTTTAATGGACTCCCGAGCTGGAATTGGCGGAGGGGTAAAAAAGTTATCCTTGTTGGTAATGCGAAGAGCGTGGGAACAACCGGAAGTAAAAACCGTGATCAGAGTTAATAATAAAAATAATTTCACCTTAGTCATAGAATCCTCGCATATAATAAGAGTTTACTTTGAATCAATGTCGCTATCAATTTAATGACATATAAAGAAAAAGTCAAATCTATTGTTGTTTATTGATTAAAATGAAGGGGCCAGGGTTTGAAATGTAGGATTCTAGAAAAGACTCCCCAAAATGTACTTGTAAGATTTAGCTTCCCCTAGATACTTCCTGAACTCCGCAGTGACCTGACCCGTGCATTTCAGAAATAGTGTAGCTTCCATCCGGAATCAAACAATCTCAAATCCTTACAAGATTGACTTATTATATTTGATAAGTTATTATAGTCAATAATGTGGCGCATCAAAGAACATCGCATCATTGAAAAGACATGCCGAAAACTGCCGACTGAAGTGGTTAAGAAATATGAGCTGTGGAAGAATATTATATTTAGGCATGGCCCACTAAAATTAAGAGAATTCCCGGGTTTTCATGACGAGGCATTAAAAGGCACTCGAAAGGGGCAGCGTTCGTCACGTTTGAACCTGCAATACAGGGTAATCTATCTTGTTGAAAAAGAAAATGTGACAGTTCTTATTTTAGAAATCACACCCCATGAGTATTAGGAGAAATGATGAAACACCACAGTCAGACCGACTTTAAACCTGCAAAATCACATACATTTCTTAAAACAGGTGAAGTGATTCGCATGTTACGAGAGTTAAAAGGCTGGACTCAAGTAGACTTGGCCAAACACTCTGGAATCAATGCGCCGAATCTTAGCCTTTTGGAGAACGAGAAGATAGAAATAGGGAAAAAACGCGCGGAGCAACTGGCAAAGGCTTTCGGAGTGCATCCGGCCGTCATTATGTTTCCAGAGTATGATGCCAAAGAAATTGAACGAGCTGCTTGACGATTTCCCCTTAGGTTATAGAATTCGCCCCAGATTTGTACCAGCTATCCTTAGATTTTGTCATGCCGTCTTTTCATTGATTAGCAGGTGAACTCATCAAAAACCAGGCAGGAATACACTTCTCGTTTCAGCAGTTCATAGCGGTAAGCTCTAAAATTCAAATATGAAGATCCCTCTCGGACCGTGCGACGAGCAGGCTATTTTGAAGATAACCTTTGATCAACGAACCGGAGTGAGCCATTCTGGGTGGGTTTTACTGGTTCCTCTCACAATACCAAAAAACTGGTCCTGCAGCTTTTTGGTCACGGGGCCCGGTTTGCCCTCACCGATTTGCCGTCCATCCACTTCACGAATCGGCGTAATTTCCGCGGCGGTTCCGGTAAAAAAAGCTTCGTCGGCAATATACAGCTCGTCCCGGGTGAACCGTTCTTCTCTAAACGGAATATGGTTTTCCTTTGCCAGAGAAATGACGGAGTTTCTGGTAATTCCATCAAGGATTGACGTGAGAGGAACGGTTTTAAGTTCTCCCTTTCGGACCATAAAGATATTTTCTCCGGGACCTTCGGCCACATATCCATCGGGATCGAGTAATAACGCCTCATCAAACCCCAGCTCCTTCGCTTCCAGCTTGGCCAATTGGGAATTCACATAATAACCGGTCACTTTTGCCCGGGTCATGCTGACATTGACGTGATGCCGGGTTAAAGAAGAAATTTTTACGCGAATCCCGTTTTTAATTCCTTCGTCTCCAAGATAGGTCCCCCAGGGCCAGGCGGCAATTATCACCTGAATCGGGTTATTTTTAACATAAAGGCCCATTTCCCCATATCCTATAAAAGCGAGGGGACGAATATACCCTTCTTCAAGTTGATTGGTTTTTACCGTTTCCACCGTTGCATCGACAATTTCTTTTTGACTGAAAGGAATCTTCATCCGGGTAATGTGAGCAGATTGAAAAAGCCGTTCGATATGGTCCTGGAGCCTGAAAATAACACTTCCCTGACCGCTTTTATAACAACGGATCCCTTCAAAAACACCCAGGCCATAATGAAGCGCGTGGGTCAACACATGGACTTTCGCGTCTTGCCAGGGAATTAATTTTCCATCCATCCAGATAAACTTTGTTTCTTTTAACATAATAAAAACTCCATCTATTATATTCAGGGGCCTTCGAGAAGAACACTTTCAATGCCCCCGAACCCCATGTTTCGCTCGGTCTAACTACGACCATTCCCAAGTCCGTCACTGGCAAAGCCAGATGCTTCACTTTTATAGAGATTCAGGGTGAGACTTCAAATTCGACCGTCGTCTCTATATGGACCGTATCGTGGTCGCGATTGGACACTTTTAAAGTCACGGTATGCTTTCCAGGCGGTAATTTTCCCAACGACCTGGGCGACCGTTTAGTCGTTCCTTGACCTTCGCCATCAAGGAAAACATGGATATGATCCCCATTATCGCGCAGACCGTGAACCAGTTGATAACTTAACAAGACCTCCTGGCTCGCAGGTATTTTTTCCCCAGGTTTTGGGGCCAAAATGGTAATTTTAGAAGCCCCGATCGTCGTAGGCGTATCTTCAGCAAAAATGGATGAGCAAGTCAAAATTGAAGAAAACAAAACCAAACCGCTGAAAATATATTTTGACACCTTCATGATCTCCAATATAGCATATCCTTATAGGCAACAAAAGAATTTAAAAACCCAAAAACCTTTTAAAAAGGAGGACAAATGAACCCTTTCTTAACTCTGATCGGAAGAGCTTTAGCTGCGTTTATCTTTTTGCCTATTCTCCAGAATCTATGGGTAAATAAAGGGAAGGGATAGAAATAAAAGAGCATTGTTTTCCAGAACTGTATTAAGATGTTTACTTTTGCGAAGAGAACACTTAAGGCAGAGGAAGGAAAACAATGCTAGTAAAG
>JACOTA010000078.1 GCA_016178585.1 Nitrospirota bacterium | reverse complement strand
CTCCTCAACCATCACCCCGTATCTCAACACCCAGCAAGGACAAAACGGAGGCAGTCTTGTAGTGGAGACCTACAAAATAATTTCTCAAAAATTCAATGACTTAAGTTTTCAAAACCCCTTCAAGTGAGAAAGTCAGGTTAGATTGATGGCCTGAATTATTTTTTTTGTTTTATGTGATGCTCGGAATCACTCTTCCATGGCTGGGCCAGCGCAACTAAAATGTCATTTATTCTAAATTTCAGTCCCCTTTACAACAAAAGTCCCGGAAATAGCAACAATAATAGCGATTCCTAGAACAACGATAGAAAGTTGTCATTGCGAGCGAAGTGAAGCAATCTCGCTATCTTGAATCGAGATCGCCACGCACCCTACGGATACTCGCGATGACAGGCAAAACAAGGAGTTACAAATCCTATCTCTGTTCCTGGGACTCATCTACCGCTTGACCGTTATATGTGGAAAAGTTAAAATCGAAACAAAATAGAGACCCGCTTTTTTATGACAACACCTTTTATTCATCTTCATGTCCATACCATGTATTCCCTTCTGGAAGCTTCTATCCAGATCGATGCTCTTATTAAACAGGCTGTAGAATATCAAATGCCGGCTGTCGCTATTACCGATTATGGAAACCTTTTTGGAGCGGTGGAGTTTTACTTGACCGCCCAGAAAAAAGGGATCAAGCCGATTATCGGCTGTGAATTGTTTGTTGCCCCAAAAAGCCGTCTGATTAAAGATAATGGCGGCCTCACGACCCCCTTTTATCACCTGGTTTTGTTGGCTGAAGACCAAACCGGTTACCAAAATTTGCTAAAGCTGGTCAGCCTGGCTCATGTGGAAGGTTTTTATTATAGACCCCGGATTGACCTTGAACTCCTGTCCCGAAATTCGGACGGGCTAATTGCCCTTTCCGGATCCTTAAAGGGGGAAATCCCCTATCTTTTGGAACGTGGACAGGTTGAAAACGCGACCAGAGCGGCAGCGGAGTATCAACGAATTTTTGGAAACGATCGATTTTACCTCGAACTTTGCGATAACAATCTTCCTGAACAAAAGAAAGTCAACCCGGAGCTGATTAAACTTTCCCAAAAGCTTTCTCTTCCTCTGATCGCTACCAACGACTGTCATTATTTAAAAGAGGAAGACGCGCTTTCTTTGGAAATTTTGCACTGCCTCTCCAGCGGACGAACCCTCAACCAAAAAGATCACCTGGGGATTCAAACCAATCAGCTTTGTTTTAAATCAAGCGAAGAGATGGAAAGTCTCTTCAAAGAAGTGCCGGAAGCTTTGTCAAACACCTTCCTTATTGCGGAACGATGCGCGGGGAAGGTAAAACTTACTTCCGGAAAGACCTATTTGCCCCAATATGAGGTTCCTGAGGCCTATACAAGAGAAAGTTATCTAAATGAGCTGGCCCGTAACGGTTTACAGGAAAGATTGAAAAAGGTTGATCCTTCCCAACATCCCCTTTATCAAAAGCGCCTGGAAGATGAACTTGCGATGTTGGGTAAAATGGGGTATTCGGGATATTTCCTGATCGTGTGGGATATTATTAACTATGCCCGTACCCATCAAATTCCGGTCGGCCCGGGCCGGGGCTCTGCCGCCGGAAGTCTTGTGGCCTACTCCCTCAAAATAACGGACATCGATCCTATTATTTACGGCTTGATCTTTGAACGGTTTTTAAATCCAGAACGGGTATCCCTTCCTGATATCGATATGGACTTTTGCGTTAACGGCCGCGAAGAAGTGATTCAATACGTGGTCAATAAATATGGCGCCGATCATGTCGCTCAAATTATCACGTTTGGCACCATGGCCGCCAAAGGGGCCATTCGGGACGTTGGCCGGGTGTTGGATATCCCTTATGCCGAGGTCGATAAAGTGGCCAAGCTGGTTCCCAACGAGTTAAATATTACTTTGGAAAAAGCATTGGAAGTCGAGCCGAAAATTAAGGAACTTATGGCAAGCGACCCTAAGATCCTGGAATTAATGACCCGGGCCCAATCCATGGAAGGACTTGCCCGGCATGCTTCAACGCATGCCGCTGGCATCGTGATTTCAGATAAGCCGTTGATAGAACATGTTCCTCTTTATCGCGGCACCCATGACGAAATCGTCACCCAGTTTTCAATGGGAGATATCGAGAAGATTGGTTTGGTCAAGTTTGATTTCCTCGGTTTAAGAACACTGACTGTGATCCGTGAAGCCGAGAAAATTATTCAACGAAATCACCCCCTGGATATCAGCGCGATTTCGATGGATGATTCGGCGACCTTCTCTCTTCTCTGCAAGGGAAACACATCTGGCATCTTCCAGCTCGAAAGCCGGGGCATGGTTGACCTGCTCATTAAAATGCACCCGGAACGGTTTGAAGATTTAATTGCGCTCCTTGCTCTTTACCGACCGGGGCCTATTCAAAGCGGAATGCTGGATGATTTTATCAAAAGAAAAAGGGGTAAAACAAAAATTGTTTATGAACATCCTCTTCTGGAAGATATTCTAAAAGAAACCTATGGCGTGATCGTTTATCAGGAGCAGGTTATGAAAATCGCCAATGTGCTTGCCGGTTTCAGCCTGGGCGAAGCTGACCTGCTTCGGCGTGCCATGGGAAAAAAACTTCCCGAAGAAATGGAAAAACAAAAAACAATTTTTATTGAAGGGGCGAAAAAAAATAAAATTCCTGAAAAAAAAGGGGAGAAAATTTTCGATTTAATGGCCTATTTCGCGGGGTACGGGTTTAATAAGTCCCATAGCGCAGCCTATGCGCTGGTTACCTATCAAACCGCTTATTTAAAGGCTCATTTCCCTATCCCCTTTATGGCTGCGCTTCTTTCGAGCGAAATGGGCAACCCCGATAAAATTGTCCAGTATTTGTCTGAATGTAAAAGCATGGGAATTAGAATTCTTGCCCCCAATGTGAACCAGAGCGAACATGATTTCACCATTTCCGACGAAGGGGTTCGGTTTGGGCTGGCAGCAGTTAAAAACGTTGGTTCAGCGGCGATAGAAGCCATTATTTCCAACAGAAAAACAGAAGGTCCATTTCATTCTTTATTTGAACTCTGTAAAAGGGTTGATCTCAGGAAGGTTAATAAACGGGTGTTTGAAGGATTGATTAAAGGAGGCGCTCTTTCGGATCTTTCAGGAAACCGTGCCCAGCAGATGGCCTTCCTGGAAAAAGCCATGGAGGAGGGTAACCTCTACCAAAAAGAGGAAGAGGTCGGTCAGGAAAGGTTATTCGGCTCCCTGGGAATGGTGAATAACACCGGTTTAGATCAAAAAGAAGACCCTTTTACAAATTCCACCTCGCCCGATATCCCGGAATGGGATGAAGTCACCCTGCTGAAAATGGAAAAAGAAAGTTTAGGGTTTTATATCTCCAGTCATCCGCTTGCCCGATTCGAGTCGGATTTAAAAAGGTATTTTCTCGCCGATTCCATTACGATTGAAGAACGGGAAGATGGCGCTGAGGTCAGAATTGCCGGTTTGATCAGCAGTAAGAAAGTAACCCGGACCAAAAAAGGAGATCCGATGGCCTATTTAAAAATCGAGGATCTCGTCGGAACGATCGAAGGAATTGTTTTTCCCGAACTTTACCGGAGTTCTTCCCACTTTCTCGATATGGAACATCCATTAATTTTTTCGGGAACAGTCGACAAAGGTGAAAAAGGGCTTAAACTGAAATTAACTAAAATTGAAAAACTGCAGACCCTGCCCCGGAAACATCCTCAAATCGAAATTTCTATGGATACTGACGTAAAAGACGAAGAGGATATTAACGCCTTGAGAAATGTCTTGATAAAATATCCTGGAGAGGCGCCGGTGTATTTAAGGCTGGTAACTCCTGAAAAAAAAGAATATTATATTTTATTAAGCTCTTCTTACACGTTAATGGTAACGGAGAGCTTAATGGATGAGTTGTTTCAACTTTTTGGGCGGGAAAATGTTCAGGTTACTTATAAACAGGAAATTTCATGACTGAATATTTAGATTTTGAAAAACCTTTAATTGAAATCGAAGAACGAATCGTTCAACTCAAGGAAATCCCAAATCCCGAGGGCAAGGTTCTGGAGGAAATTTCCAAACTTCAAAAGAGGTCAAAACAGGCTCTTTTCGAAATTTATTCGAAATTGACCCCGTGGCAAAAGGTTCAAGTTGCCCGTCATATCATCCGCCCTACTTTTTTAGATTACATCAAGGTAATTTTTGAAAATCCAATGGAACTTCATGGAGACAGGCTTTGCGCCGAGGATAAATCGATTATTGGCGGGCTGGCAAAATTTAAAAACAGAACCATTGTTTTTGTGGGCAATCAAAAGGGAAAAACCTTAAAAGAGCGGGTCCAACGAAATTTTGGAATGCCGAATCCCGAAGGATATCGAAAAGCTCTTCGACTGATGAAAATGGCGGATAAATTTAAATTTCCGGTCATTACCATGGTTGATACGCCCGGTGCTTTTCCGGGAATAGGAGCTGAAGAAAGGGGCCAATCGGAAGCCATCGCACGAAACCTGTTTGAGATGTCCCGCTTATCCGTTCCGATAATTTCGATTGTTATTGGAGAAGGCGGAAGCGGAGGCGCTTTAGCCCTTAGCGTTGCCGATAAGATTATCATGCTGGAACATGCGGTTTTTTCTGTCATTTCCCCTGAAGGGTGTGCCGCAATTTTGTGGAAAGAAAGCGGAAAAATGAAAGAAGCGACTGAAGCCTTGAGAATGACGGCCCAGGAGCTTTATCAGGGAAAGGTGATCGATGAAATTCTTCTTGAACCGCTGGGAGGCGCCCACCGGAATCCCAAAGAAATGGCTGAAACCTGTGCCAAATGCATTGAAACCCACCTGACTCTTTTAGAAAGTATCCCGCCAGAAAAAAGACTCGCGTTACGTTATGAAAAATTTAAGAAATTAGGGCCTTATCTGGAAAATACCTCTCAGCGGGCTATTTGATCATTCGCCCCGGCGGTCTAGGCGCAGGCACAATATAGGGATAGTTTCTCAACCGGGGATAATAATAATATCCGTCGTAATTGTACCTGTAGGGTCTGGGATAATAGTAGTAAGGGCCATAATAATCATTATAGTAGTCATAGGGATAAGGACGCGGATACCTGTAATCCAGCAATAAACTTGTGTGTGTCGGCACGCAGGCTGTCAGGGTAAAGGAAGAAAGGCCCAAAAAAAGACCTAAACTAAGCGTGATCAGTTTTTTCGTTAGATTTAATCGCATGGACACCTCGTTTCCATTTAACTAATATTCAGGGGCCCGTGTGGTTTCACTTCGTGAAATCCTCCGATGCCCCCGAACCCCGCGTTCCGCACCGGCAAAGCCGGCTGCTCCACTTATTTTAAAACCTGGTTTTAATTCCCACCTTAAAATAACCACTATCCCCCCCACCGGTTTCAACAAACAGAGAAGACCGGCCACTAGGGTCAAAATAAATATTGGCTCCCAAAAACAAACCAAAATTATCTCTTTCTTTGATGTCAGCAGTTCCAAATCTCCATATATCCTGCCCTGACACTGCTGTTTCCTGACCTGATAAAGAAGAGAGTACTATTCCCCCGTAAGGCTCAAACAGGTCATACTGCGCTGACCCACCGACTTTGATTCCATATTCTGTGAAAGATATTTCGTGGTTTTGAGTCAAAAAGGCTCCTGCAGAGACAGAATACGTTTGAATGGTATCGTTTGTTTTATAATAAATCACGTCTGGATTTATAAAAAGTTTAAAATGTTCATAAGTTGGAGATTCATACATTACAAGTTTTAGCCCTCCACCATATGCTAGACCCATTTTCCCATGGTAACTATCAAAATCATCGATAATTAACGTTGATCCTCCAACTGTCGCATAAATATCCAAGAAGTTTAAATCCATTCCAAGTTTTGCTAGTAACCGAGTTGAATCTGCCGTGCCAAAGAATTTTAAGCTGTTGGCAAAATTAGGATTCGTTTCTTCTAGTCTACGGCTGTATCCTCCAATATCAAAACTTAAATAAGGTCCAACTGAGGCTTCAGTTACAGAAGAAAAAGTTAACAAAATTAATGAAAGAAATACCAATTTTTTAAGTTTTTTCATCATCACCTCAATAATAAAAAAGAGTGCATCTTTATGTAACAATTCAATCATAGGGTTCACTTAAGATCATTGTCAAATCAATTTCTTTTAAGAAGCTTAGATTTAGTTAAACACTTTTTTTTTAAAAAAGTTACGACATTCAAACCGACAACTTTAGGAATGTAATTTGAAGAAACTCTTTTTACGAACTTATCTGATTTACTGATGGGTTCACTTGTTGGTAAAAAAATGCTTGATTTCAACGAGTTATACAACTATAACAATTAATATAGGTCGGGCTTGAAACCGGAGTTCTGTTACCAGCTTTATCAATAGCGACAACTGTAAAAGAATAAGAACTATGTAACGGTATAGTTGTTAAGTCATAAGTTAAAGTGATAGTTGAAGTATTTCCAGGTTGTCCCTGGACAGGAGATGAATATGATGGCGTAAGAGTTAAACTTGCGATTCCAGAAAGATCATCTGTTGCTTGTGCCGTGATTGAATAAAGAGTCAGCGAAATTTGTGTATAACTTAAAGTAACAACTGGAGGATTCCCATCAATCGGTTTTGCCCCATCACTTGAAGGAAAAAGAAAACTCGTCGCGTTGGCAATCGAGTTTAATGAGTTGATCACATCATTCCAACCCAGACCTGAAAGATTATTTGGGTTTGACAAAAATAAAACCGCAGCTTGACAAAGTTTGGACCGATAATTGTAAGAATCAAGTGTATAAGATCCAAAGGAAATCTGCAGCCCATTTTGTTTTCCATCCAGGATACCATCGAGGGCGTCGTCTGCCATGGCATCGGCCAATTGGATTGAGGTCACTCTCGGTAACTTGGCGCCATTTACGCCTGAAATTTGTGATGCCATTTGAGATAACCCGGCTAATAAAAGACCATACTCCGCCGACTCCGAAAAATTAATTTTTCCTACAGTCAGTTTTTCCGGAACAGTTGAAAGGATGTCTTTTATGCCAAGTAATTGAGAGATCATACTGTTACTATCGTCAATTGCACTTGAAATAGCCATCCCTTTGTTGATTTTCCCTTGAGCAATTCCTGCCGCAAGCGTTGTAAGTGGAGTAATCGTTAAACTTCCGATATTTTCCCCTGGATTAATATTTTTGACGGCTGAAAGATATTGCCCGGAATCAACATTTACAACAGCGTTTGTCGCATCGTCAATATAGCTTCCTCCCGTTATTTCAACATCAACTGGGCCCCAATATCCTTTAATTGTCATCGAAAAGTGTCCTTGGTCGTCTGTTTTTGCAGTACCTAAAATGCCAAGGTCGTTTTTCTGGCCGGTATCAAACTTATACAGGGTAACGGTACCTCCCTGAATAGGAGCGTCATTGACGATTCCCTGGACCTGTGAAGTAATATCAGGTGCGGCGTTACTTTGATTGGAACCTCCACATCCAGATAACAGCACGATCGCGACGACCAGAACAAGAAGAAAAATAAAGGATGAGCTTTTACTTAAAAGCATTCAAAATATCCGTTTCAAAAGAATTTAAACTGAGGAATTTAGTGATACTACGTGACAGTAAAATAATAAGTCAATGGACATTTTTTGTCACCTATTAATAGGGGCTTGCGTCGCCCCCTTCACCGGCAGAGCCGGATTTAAAAAACTTATGTCCGCTGTGAAAACGCTTCCAAAGCAAGCTCGGAGGCTCCTCTTTGCTTGTTGGGATCTACTTTTTATAGCCTTTGAGAAAAATCTCAAGAGGGTGGACGGCTTCCATTCCTGTTCCCTGCTTGATTTGCAGGTTGCATTTTGGACAATCACTTACTGCTACCGAGGCTTGAGTAGAAATAATGCCGTCAATCATCGGTTTGCCTATTTGTTGGGCAAACTCAAAACCTTCTTTATGGTATCCCATCGTTCCTGCAAGCCCGCAACATCCCCTATCCACGAATTCTCTGGTGAGACCCGGAACCCGTTTTAATAATTCATACGCGGGATAACCGATTTCCTGGGCTTTCAAATGACAGGCAACATGATAGGCAATTTTCGTATTTACCGGGGACTCTGGTATCGCTAATTCACCGTTTTGCTCAAGTTTAAACAGATATTCACTGATATCATAAGTATGCGACGCAACTTTGATAGCAAGATCAGAATTGATCCGGGCTGGATACTCTTTTTTAAGCGTTAAACTGCAGGGAACCGATGTCACCACAATATCATATCCTTCATCGATCCACGGGATGAGGTTTTGAATATTTTCTTCAAATTTCAAAATCCCGCCCATATCCCCTTCCGAATATTGAGGAAGCCCGCAACAGATCTGTTTGGGAATGACGACCTCTATTCCATTTTTTTCAAGAATTTTTACTGCGGCCATCCCTTCCTCTGGACGATGGTAATTGGTAAAACAGCCGAAGAAATAGGCCACTTTCCGTTTTGACTGAACGAGAGGAAGTTCCTTCTGATGACCTTTAAACCATTTAAGAAAGGTTTGCCGATAAAACCGGGGCATAATCCGGTTTTTGTGAAGGCCAACCATTTTTTCGAGAACCGATCTGAGCAGCCGATCTGTCAAAAATAAATTCGAAATTCCCGAAAATCCAGCCCCCCATTTTTGAACGAGGTCAATGTTTCCGAAAAGCCAGGTCAAAAAAGATTTTCCATTTTGTTCAAAATACTCGGATTTCACCATTAACACGTCGTGAGGAAGGTCTTTTTCAAACGGGCAGGCTGTACTGCAAAGTTTGCAGTCATAACAAAGATTTAAAATAGGATCTATTTTTTGAGCCAATAATGGTTTTTTCTCCCGGTTCTCTTCTTCAAGAATGGGGAATACGTTGGGATAAAACGGACAAAATGAAATACATTGGTTGCATCCGTAGCAATATTCAAGTGTCTCGTGAAGTTTTAAGGTGTTTTCCGAGGGTTTCAAAGGTTCTCTTATATGGAATCAAGGTGTGACGGAATAATCGTATCTTGGTTTGTTTGGAAGGTCAATCTAATCATAAGGGAAAATTTTTAACACCAAATAACTGTCAAGGATTAAATAGTCGTGAATGGATGACCGTTTTAAGTAATAAAGTTGAAATCCGTCGAGTTTATTTTGTAAACTCCTCGTGTGAACGTTAAAGATTATCAAAATCAAGTTAGGCAGGTTAAAGATAAACTGGAAAAGGCGAATACGGTTACCGTGTTAACCGGTTCTGGCTTATCTGCGGACAGTGGAATCCCCACCTTTCGCGGTAAAGACGGCTTGTGGAAAGAATACCGGGCCGAGGAATTGGCAACACCGGAGGCTTTTTCAAAAAATCCCCTCCTGGTATGGGAATGGTATGATTGGAGACGTGGAATCATCGCGGCCAGGGAACCAAGCGCCGGGCATTATATCATTGCCGAGTTAGAAAAACTTTTTACCCGTTTTCATTTAATCACTCAAAACGTCGATGGCCTTCATGAAAAAGCCGGAAGCACCAATCCGATTGAAATCCATGGTAATATTTGGAAAGTCCGCTGCACCCGGTGTCACCGGATCTCATTCGATTTTGATGTTCCGATTCATATTCTTCCCACCTGCAAAGAATGCGGAGGATTATTGCGGCCCCATATTGTTTGGTTTGGCGAACAGTTAGACGATATTGACATGGAAAAATCGTATGCCGCGGTAGAAAACAGCGATGTCTTGTTGGTCATTGGAACCTCCGGTGTCGTTCATCCGGCCGCTTCTTTCGCCGGTATTGCAAAACAGAGCGGAGCCTACGTTGTCGAAATTAATCTGGAAGAGACACCTATTTCTGAAAACATGGATATCACTATTTTAGGGAAGGCAAAGGATATTTTGCCATTACTCATTCAATAGGTTTTATCGCCTGACTAATACAAACGTATTAAATGTTCTTGTATTTCATCGTAGGGGCAGGTCCCTGTGCCTGCCCTGGGCAACCACGGGGGGTTGCCCCTACAAGAAACATGTCACAATTATTTTTACGTTTGTATGAGATTATTCTACTCAAGTTTATTATGTTGTGAGGAAATATGATGAAAAATCAATATTTGAATTATATTAACGGTAAATGGATCAAAGGCAAATCAGGGAAAACCTTTGACAGCATCAATCCGGCCGATAACGATGAGATCATCGGCACCCTCCCCGCCTCCTCCGCCGACGATGTTGATGAAGCGGCGAAAGCCGCAAAAGCGGCCTTTCAATCATGGAGGTTGATTCCACCGCCAAAAAGAGGAGAAATCCTATTTCGGGCCGCGGAGCTTCTTCAGAAAAACAAGCAGCGTCTGGGAGAGTTGGTCTGCCGTGAAATGGGAAAAGTCCTGCCTGAAGCCCTGGGAGACGTTCAGGAGGCAATCGATATGGCTTATTTTATGGGAGGCGAAGGCCGGCGTTTAAGCGGGGAAACAGTTCCTTCGGAGCTCCCGGATAAGGATGCAAAATCGGTGCGGGTTCCCATCGGGGTTTTTGGATTAATCACCCCCTGGAATTTTCCCATTGCGATCCCGTCATGGAAGATTTTTCCCGCCCTCGTATGCGGAAATACGGTGGTATTCAAACCGTCGAGTTACACCCCGGTTTGTGCCGCCCAATTTATCGAAATCCTGATTGAAGCGGGCGTCCCTAAAGGGGTGCTGAATCTGGTTCATGGCGAAGGGAGTGTTGTCGGAACAGCGATCATTAAACACCCTGATATTCAGGCTATTTCGTTTACCGGTTCGTCTGCGACAGGGGTGCAGTTAGAAGCGATCTGCGGAACACTTCACAAACCCATTTCATCAGAAACCGGCGGGAAAAATCCCATTATTGTCATGGAAGATGCCGATCTGGATCTGGCGGTAGAAGGGGCAATCTGGGGAGGATTCGGAACCACCGGTCAACGATGCACCGCCGCCAGCCGCGTCATTGTTCATGAAACCGTTCATGACCCATTTGTTAAAAAATTCAAGAATAAAGCTTCCCAACTTAAAATCGGGAACGGTTTGGAAAAAAATACCCAGGTTGGTCCAGTCATCAATAAATCGCAATATGAAAAAATTCTTGCTTATATTGAAATCGGAAAAAAGGAAGGGGCGGAATTGATTCTGGGAGGAAAATGTTATCGGTCAGGAGCGTGTGCCAAAGGGACTTTTATCGAGCCGACTATTTTTATAAATGTCACGCCCGACATGCGTATTGCGAATGAGGAAATTTTTGGCCCGGTGGTTGCCGTATTAAAAGTAAAAAACCTCGAAGAAGCTATTCGAATCGCAAACCAGGTGGAATACGGGCTTTCTTCGGCGATTTACACTCGGAACGTTAATTATGCCGCGTTGGCAGAACGGGATCTTGATACAGGAATTGTTTACATTAACGCTTCCACCATCGGCGCCGAAATTCAGTTACCCTTCGGAGGAACCAAAAAAACCGGCTTCGGTCCAAGAGAAGCCGGAGGAAGAGGGGGGTCCCTCGATAACTATACCAAATGGAAGGTCATTTACCGGGATTTCTCCGGGAAATTGCAAAAAGCTCAAATTGATAAAGAGTAACTTGAATGCGAGGTAATGGCAGGGGGTGTCACTCCCTGCTCCGGCTCCGAAGTTTACCACGATTCAATATTTTTATATTTTGGAAGGGTAATCAAACTTCGAAGAGGTCGCTGTGACTGACACCCCCTGCCATTACCTCGCATTCCGCATTCGGAAATCAGACGACTTCTCTTAATTTAACGCTTTTTTTCTCGACTTCGGTTAAGCTTTCTTCAAATAACCCTAAAGCAATATCTGCATCTTCCCGGGTAATGACCAGAGGAGGAATAAGCCGAACCGTGTTTTGTCCGCACCCGAGGATTAGAAGACCCTTCTGGAAACAGGCCTGAACGATCTCGTTCCGTTCTGAGATGGCTCTCTCTTTTGTTTCCTGGTCTTTTACCAATTCGATGCCAATCATCAACCCGATTCCGCGAACATCGCCTATCAAACAGTGGTTTTCTTTCATCTCTTTCAAACGGCCGAGAAGATAATCTCCTATCTTTGTCGCATTTTCCATTAACCCGTTTTTTAATAACTCCAGGGTTTTACTGGACGCGACACAAGAAATCGGGTGACCGCCAAAGGTGTTGGCATGAGATCCCGGTCCCCAGGTCATTAAGGAGGCTTTTGAAACCGTTACGCCCAACGGCATTCCTGACGCAATCCCCTTTGCCAGTGTCACGATATCAGGGGTTACGTTAAAATGCTCGATGGCTAAAAACTTTCCGGTTCTCCCGGAACCGGATTGAACCTCATCCGTGACTAATAAAATTCCAAATTCATCCGCCAGTTTCTTCAACTTGATAAAAAAATCAATAGGCGGAACGACATAACCCCCTTCGCCTTGAATCGGTTCAATGAAAATGGCTGCCACCTCTTCCGGAGGAACGGTCGTCTTAAAGACTTCGTCTTTGATATAATCCACGCATGCTATGCCGCATGAAGGGTACTTTAGATTGATCGGACAGCGGTAACAATTGGGATAAGGAACATGGGTCACCCCCGGAACAAGAGGCCCAAAGGATTGCCTCTGAACCGTTTTACTGCCGGTTAGCGATAGCGCTCCCATGGTTCTTCCATGAAAAGCCCCCTGAAACGCGATAAACTGGAACCGTTTTGAGGCATAACGGGCTAATTTCATGGCCGCTTCATTCGCCTCCGCTCCGGAATTGCTAAAAAACACCCTCTGGGGTTCCTGGCCGGGCATCAGGGAGGCTATTTCTTCGGCGAGCTTAATTTGTGCGGTGTAATAAAAATCGGTCCCTGACATGTGGATTAATTTTTTAGCCTGTTCCGTAATCACGCTTACGACCTCGGGGTGACAATGCCCGGTTACGCAGGTTCCAAGTCCGGAAGTAAAATCGAGGTATTCATTCTGATCCACGTCGGTGATAAAAGCTCCCTGGCCTTTCTCAACGACAAGAGGATAATTTCGTGTGAAGGATTTCGAAATGATCTTTTCATCCCGTTGAACCCACTCTTTAGCTTTTTGACCTGGAACTTTTTTTGCCCCTTCTATTTTTTTAAACCCTTTTTTCATGTCCGCTTTCCCCTGTCCCTGTATTCCCTTGCCTTGTTTTATTTTAACCCCCGGGGGACAACTTGTCAAAAATGATCCTCTTCGATCAGATTTTGCCTCTTTCGAAAATCTTAAAACTATTTGAATTTTATTTTCTTGACATTCTATTTCTGTTTCCCCTAAAATAAAAATCGTAAATTGGTAAATTTTTTGTATGAAAAAAATAAACGAAACTTTGGCCGCAGGAAATTGAGCGCTTATCCTGTGGTTTTTTTTTATCAAAAATAAATTACCATATTGTTAAAACCTCTTAATCAGGGTTTTAGTAGTAAACGCCGGGTTAAGTAATTTTTTTAAAGGGGGGTGTTTAGAAAGTGGCTAAAGGTACAGTAAAATGGTTCAACGCCAGTAAAGGATATGGGTTCATTTCCCAGGAAAATGGAGAAGATGTGTTCGTTCATTTTTCCGCCATAAAAGGCGATGGCTTTAAAACTTTAAAAGAAGGCGACGCAGTTGAATTTGAAGTGTCCAGTGGTGCGAAAGGACCGCAGGCAACCAATGTCAATTTAATTTAATATTTACTGTCTTTAAAGACGAAATTTTTAAATTAAAATAGTTCAGTTAAGTTTCTTTTTAACCGAGCCCTCCATTCCTACTTATAGAATGAGGGCTTTTTTTTGGACTAACCTTTGAGGCGTTTTTTAACCGTGTCCCCTATTTTTGCAGGATTATTAACGACGGTAACGCCCCCGTTTTCGAGCGCACGGACTTTATCCGGTCCGCTTCCTTTTCCGCCGGAGATGATGGCTCCGGCATGTCCCATTCTTCTTCCGGGAGGCGCGGTCATTCCGGCAATAAAGCCCACGACAGGCTTGGAAACATTTTTTAAAATAAAATCGGCGGCTTTTTCTTCGGCATCCCCTCCGATTTCTCCAATCATTACAATCGCATGAGTGTCCGGGTCCTTTTCAAAGAGGTCCAGGACATCCACAAAATTTGTTCCATTAACGGGATCGCCGCCAATTCCAACGCAAGTGCTCTGTCCCAGGCCCAACTGCGTTAACTGCCAAACAGCTTCGTAAGTCAAAGTGCCGCTTCGGGAAACCACACCGACAGTCCCTTTTTTATGGATAAAACCAGGCATGATGCCAATTTTACATTCTTCGGGTGTGATAATTCCCGGGCAATTTGGACCGATCAACCGGCTTTTCCTGCCTGCCAAATAACGTTTTACTTTGACCATGTCATTTAAAGGAATTCCTTCAGTAATACAAATAATTAGAGCGATTTCTGAATCTAAAGCTTCAAGTATTGCGTCAGCGGCAAAAGGAGGAGGAACAAAGATCATCGAAACGTCCGGGTGGACTTTTTTAACCGATTCAGCCACTGAATTAAAAATAGGAACACCGTTCAGGTCAGATCCCCCCTTTCCCGGAGTTACTCCCCCGACAACCTTTGTGCCATATTCCTTGCAGGCTAATGCATGAAAGGACCCTTCTTTTCCGGTAATCCCCTGAACAATAATTTTCGTGTTTTTATTAACAAGTATGCTCATGTTCTATCCTTATAATAAATAATAAAATTAATCTCAGGCTGACCGTTCGAATATCGGGGACGTATTCCTCTCTGCTCCGGCTCCGAAGTTTACCCTCATCTCTAGATTTTTACATTTTGGTGGGGGTAAGCAAAACTTCGAAGAGGTCGCTGTGAGGAACACATCCTCAATATTCTTTAGCCAATACCTTATTTCACCATTTTGACGATTTTTTGAGCGCCATCCCAGAGATTTTCGGCAACCTCTAATTTCAAACCGGAATTCTTTAACATTTCTCTGGCTTCAGGAGCATTGGTCCCATCTAAACGAACGACCAGGGGAACCTTTAATTCAACTTCTTTTGCGGCTTCGATGATTCCGCCGGCGATTCTTTCGCAACGGACGATCCCGCCGAAAATGTTCACAAAAATTCCTTTTACGTTTGGATCGGCCAGGAGAATTTGAAACGCATGATTTACGGTCTCTTTAGAGGCCCCTCCCCCAACATCAAGGAAGTTAGCGGGTTCATCCCCCGCCAGTTTAATCACATCCATGGTAGCCATTGCCAGACCGGCTCCGTTGACCATACATCCGATTGTTCCGTTTAATTTCACATAGTTCAGTCCATAATTCGAGGCTCGAATTTCAAGCGGCGCTTCTTCGTCCAAATCCCGCATTGCTTTTAAATCTTCATGACGGAATAAAGCATTATCATCGATCAGGATTTTACCGTCCAGCGCAACGAGTTTTTTCTCTTTGGTGATCACTAACGGGTTAATTTCAACCATGCCCAGGTCTTTTTCAATAAAGAGACGGTAAAGATTTTGAAGGAGAGTGGAAAATTGCGAAACGACCTCTTTTTCCATTCCCAATTGAAAAGCAATGGACCGTCCGTGGAACGGGAAACAACCAACGGCGGGATCGATCATTTGTTTAATAATTTTATCAGGATGTTTTTCCGCAACCTCTTCAATTTCCATTCCCCCTTCGGTACTTGCCATCACCACAGGCCAACCGGTGGCCCGGTCGACGACAATGCTCAAATAGAGCTCTTTATCAATATTCGCCCCTTCTTCAATTAAGAGTTTTTTAACCTCTTTTCCCTCAGGACCGGTTTGATGGGTTATTAAAACCTTTCCCAGAATAGTTTTCGCTAATTCTTTGATTTCATTTCTATTTTTCGTAATCTTGACCCCACCCGCCTTACCTCTTCCTCCGGCATGAATTTGGGCTTTAACGACAAAAACGGGTCCGGTTAAACCATCTGTGGCAATGGCAACCGCTTCATCCACCGAAAACGCAGGTTTTCCTTTCGGGACGGGTATATGAAAATCCGAAAAAAGTTTTTTGGCCTGATACTCGTGTATGTTCATAATTAATCCTCTTCTGATGATATTGGCTCAAGAGTATTGAGGATGTGTTCCTCACAGCGACCTCTTCGAAATTTGTTTACCCTTCCATAGTGTCTGTTAAGATAAGTGGTAAATTTCGGAGCCGGAGCAGAGAGGAACACATCCTCGATATTCGAACGGTTAGCTTAAAAACTTTTCACTATTTTTATTAGGCGCTCTGTTTGGTCACGTCTTCTTTCCGGACATAATCAGGGAATAAAAGCGGCGAAGTCCGGGTTGGACGAATCGACGCCTTTTCAAGTTCCTCATTAAACCGTTTCAAATGGTTAAGCGTCATTTTGCCCGGCTCGGTCATTTTAGCCCGTAAAGCCGCCGCTTTTCCGGCCCGACGGCCATAGACAATAATATCGAGCAGAGAGTTCCCCATTAAACGGTTCCGCCCGTGGACGCCGCCGGACGCTTCTCCTGCAACAAAGAGATTTTTGATCTCCGACTCGCCGTCCACATTTATTTTAATCCCGCCGTTTTGGTAATGGAGCGTCGGATAAATCAAGATCGGTTCTTTCCGGATATTGATCTGAAATCTTGAAAATTGCCGAATCATATTGGGAAAATGCTGATCGAGATGTTCTGGTCCATGCTTGACATTAACCATTGGGAAATCAAGCCAGACCCCTTTTCTTCCCGATGGCGTTTCGACGCCCCTCCCCTCTTCGCATTCCCGAATAATCGAAGCGGCTACAAAATCACGGGTTTCCAATTCATAAACGAAAGGCGAACCCAAACGATTTAAAAGGGGTGCGCCCGCGCCCCGGATCGCTTCAGTGACCAGAAGGCCCGCCATCTGCTCGGGATCAATGACTCCGGTCGGATGATATTGAAAGGTATCGGCCATGGTGAGTTTTGCGCCCACGCGGTACGCAATCGGGAGGCCATCCGCCGTAGCTCCAAAATGATTAGAGGTTGGAAAACCTTGAATATGGAGGCGGCCAATTCCCCCCGTGGCCAGTATGACGGTTTTTGCATTGACCACAACCCACGCCTGGGTATCTAGATTTTTAAGAATAGCGCCGGTACAAGCTCCCGTCTTGTCTGAGAGGAGTTCAACCACGGGCGAAAACTCAAGGATATTGATCCCCTGATTTAAAACGGCGTCTTTAAGCGTTCGCATTAATTCAAGACCGGTATAGTCTTTACAGGTCAAAAGACGGGCCCTGCTGGTCCCTCCCCCGCTTTTCAACCTGAGGTTGCCCTCTTCATCCCGGTCAAACGAAATGCCCAGGCTTAAAAGCCATTGAGCGGCGGATGGACCTTCTTCAACCAGTGTTTTTAAAAGGAGAGGATTATTTTTAAACTGCCCGCCCTTCATGCTATCTTTAAAGTGAATGATCGGAGAATCGTCTTTCCCTGCGGCCACCTGCATGCCGCCTTCAGCCATCACCGTATTGGAATCGCCTAAACGAAGTTTGGTTGCAATCAGGACATCCGCACCGGCTTCTTTAGCAATTAAGGCCGCTGCGGCGCCGGCGCCCCCGCCTCCGATAACCAGAACATCGGTTGTGTAGTGGGATTGAAGGGAAATTTCCTTTTGATAAACGGGGCTTTGAGCTTCAAGAAGATCTGCCAGTTCATGGACGGTTTTCTCGTCTTTGTTCGGGCCTACCCGAATGGCACGATAGCCTTCGGCTTTGTAGTCAGGATGAAACCGGCGAATAATCTTTTCCTTTTCTTCCTGAGAAACCCGGGGAAAAATCTGATCTTTCCGCTGTTCCAGCCTGGTCATAACCAGTTCTTTAGAGCTTTCTAACGAATTCAAACGAGTTCCTTTTCCAAATCCTTTTCTTTTAAATTTAATAATCGAAGCCAGTCGGCATCATAATAACCTGATTTAATTTCTTCCACTCTTTCCTCAAGTCGAATGGTTTTTCGGGTCAGGTAAAGGCTTGTCGCTTTACGGCTGTAAAGACCGACCAAATGAGGAAAAACGTTTACCTCGCAAACCGAAGCACAAAGTCCGCACATGACGCAATTTAAAAAAAGATCCGACACCCCTTTAAAATCCGAATTAATGGCTTCTTTAACCCCTCTCATCGCGTCAATTTCCTGAGGGCAGACGGCGGTACAGGCGCCGCATGAGACACATCGCCTCGTGCTGGAAAGGGTCTCATTAAAATGATTTTTCAATGACTGGGCATCCATTGTCTTTTGAAAATCAAAAGGTGTTTTGTAAGGGACCGAGCGCTGGACCTCGACCTGATATAAATTAAAAAACATCCCTTCCGCAACCTGAGTTTGACACCCCAAAACCGTTTTAATGGGAGAATCACCCACCTTACAAGTTATCGTACATGCTCCGCAAACTCCCCCCAGGCAACCAATGCCATGGGTTAAATTAAACCCGCAGTACCACATCGCCTGAATGAGGCTTAAACCATCGGGAACAGAATAAGGTTTGCCAGCTATTGTAATGTTGACCATGTCTACTCAGGGGGCCTTTAATGAATTAATACAAACGTAAAAATAATTGTGATATGTTTCTTGTAGGGACAACCCCCCCGTGGTTGCCCAGCAGGCACAGGGGCCTGCCCCTACTTTGAAAGACAGAATAGATTCAGGCCCTTTTCATCTAATTGAATGATGGCGTCCCAATCCGATTGATATTTTCCTTCCTGAATTTCCGTAAGTCTGGAGGCAAGGTTGGGAGCTTTTTTCTCATAAAAATAGTTATAGGTCCGGCGCGCATAAAGAAACACCAGGTTGGGAGAAATATCCGCGATACAGACTGGAATACAGAGGTTGCACATCACGCAATTGAGCGTTTCATCACGAACCTGTTTAAATTCTCCAAAAACGGCCCGCCAAATATTACTTCTTACGTCAATACCCTGCGGACAAGCCTCGGTACAGGTGTTGCAATTCCGGCAAAGCGCGGCTTCTGGGTAATATTTAACGAGCTCCTGTTTTGGGTCTTTAATTTCTTCAAGATGATAGGCCGCCTTGCCCGATGGAATATGGGGAGCAAAGGAAAAAGACATTCCTTCTTCTACAACAAGCTGACACCCTAACCCATACTGTAATTCATGGTTTCCCCGTATTCGATAAAGAATAGAACAGGCGCCGCAAACCCCTCCAAGGCAACCAATACCCCTGGTCATCGATTGACCTGTATACCAGACCGCTTTAATCGCGGTAAGGCCCGCGGGAACCCGGCATTTTCTGCCGCTGATTTCAACGTTGACCATTTCACTCTTATTTTCAATTGGGTTTTGCATCATCATTAATTTTAACCGGGGCAATATTCGGGATCAATCGATAAAATGGGATTCAAATGAATCGCGCCTGTCGCCCGGAGCATTT
This sequence comes from Nitrospirota bacterium, assembly GCA_016178585.1. Taxonomy (NCBI): domain Bacteria; kingdom Pseudomonadati; phylum Nitrospirota; species Nitrospirota bacterium. The sequence goes on along the minus strand of JACOTA010000078.1, from coordinate 9,365 downwards.
TTTCGACGGGTCCATTTTCATTTTTTTTCAGTTAAGTGGCGAATCGGTTTTCCGTCATATTTATGGCTCCCTTCCGGAAGTCTTCTGAAAGGCTTTTCCCTCATCTTCTCTTCGACGACATGGGCAACGACACCGGGGATTCTTCCGATGATAAAAAGTCCGGTTCCATTTCTCCAGTGGATTCCCATTTCCGACATGATTGCGGCGGTTACGCCATCAACGTTGAGTGGAAGCGGTTTACCTTTGGAATCGGCCTCTAATTCGTCCTGGATTGCCAGGGCAAAATCGATATATTTTCCCTTAAATCCCAGGTCCCGGGCGATTTGAATCAGCTTTAAAGCTCTGGGATCCCTTTTATAAAGCTTATGGCCAAATCCGGGAACCCGTTGATTTTTCTCTTTAAACTCATGAACAATCCGCTTGGCTAAGGAACGGACATTATCCACGTCGGGCGTTAGAGATTCCTGTAGTATTTTGGCCAGCATTTCAATCGCCCCGCCATGAAAATCGCCCAAAGTCAACGCTCCCGCGGCAACTGCCGAATTAATCGAATTGCCGCCGGATAAGACCATCCTGGCCGCCACAATAGAAGGAGGGGCAATTCCATGCTCAATGACCGCCACCAGAGTCGCTTCGAGAAGTTTTTTCTCTCTCTCGGTGGGTGTTTCCCCTTTTAAAACAAGAAAGATAGCTTCCGCGAAGGAAACGGAGCCAATCAATTCCGTCAGCGGATAACCGCGGATTACGGTCTCGGCTCCGATTTGTCCGGCAACGGCGGTTTTCCATTCCATTTCAGCCATTTTTTATCTCTTTTTCGCTTTTTTCTTGACAGTTTGCCCTTTTACACCCGCCGCCTTTACCACTCTTTTTTTAGCCGCAGCTTTTTTAGCTGTCGCCTTTTTAACCGGAGCCTTTTTAAGCGTGGCAAACCCGCCGCTCATGCCTTTAATAATGGCATCGCCAAACTGTGAACATTTCACCTCTTTGGCCCCTTTCATCAAGCGGGCAAAGTCATACGTCACCACTTTGGTTTTTATCGTTTTGCTTAAGGATTTGAGAATCAGATCAGCAGCGTCGATCCAGCCAAAATGTCTCAACATCATTTCCCCGGAAAGAATAACCGAACCCGGGTTGACTTTGTCCAGGTTGGTATACTTCGGCGCGGTGCCGTGGGTCGCTTCGAAAATAGCATGACCGGTCACATAGTTGATATTTCCACCCGGAGCAATTCCGATACCGCCGATTTGAGCGGCAAGCGCATCCGAGATATAGTCGCCGTTCAAGTTCATGGTGGCAATCACATCATATTCATCCGGACGGGTTAAAATCTGCTGAAGGAAATTATCCGCAATGGCGTCTTTCATTAAAATCATTCCGGCAGGAGGATTCCCTTTACAATCGTCCCAGCTGACGATCTTATCAGGAAACTCTTTCTTGGCCAGTTCGTACCCCCATTTTCTAAAACCCCCTTCGGTGTATTTCATAATATTTCCCTTATGAACAAGGGTCACGCTTTTCCGGTTGTTGGCTATGGCGTAATTGATGGCGGCACGGACTAACCGATTGGTTCCTTCTATACTAATCGGCTTGATCCCGATGCTGGAAGTATTTGGAAAGCGAATTTTTTTCACCTTCATTTCGGTTTGAAGCCACTCAATGATTTTTTTTGCTTCGGGAGTCCCGGCTTCCCATTCAATTCCCGCATAAATATCTTCCGTATTTTCCCTGAAAATAACCATTTCGACCTTTTCAGGATGAACCACAGGGCTTGGGGTTCCGTCAAAATAAACGACCGGGCGGAGGCAAACATAAAGATCAAGCTCCTGGCGAAGCGCCACGTTAATACTCCGGATGCCCCCGCCGACTGGAGTCGTTAATGGGCCTTTAATCGCAATTAAAAACTCTTTAATCACTTCGAGGGTTTCCTGAGGCAGCCAGGTGTTCGGCCCATAAACATCATTGGCTTTTTCTCCCGCATAGACTTCCATCCAGGAAATTTTTCGGGTTCCACGATAGGCTTTTTCTACGGCGGCATCAATGACGCGGACAGCGGCTCTCCAAATATCCGCGCCGGTTCCGTCCCCTTCGATAAAAGGAACGATTGGATGGTCAGGCACGTTTAATTTTCCATCAACACCCATTGTAATTTTTTGCCCCTGAGGGACGGTCACTTTTTGATAGGCCACCGTTTTATCTCCTTTTTAAAATTGTTATTATTGATGGTCTCATAAAAAGTCTGAATAAGCGGTTATCTGCCATTCCCGTGTAAACGGGATAAATGATTAGTCTCGCTGCGGGCCCGCTCGCGAGCAAGCTTTGTGGCTCCCCAGGAGATTCCCGCTTTCGCGGGAATGACGACATATGACGAGGCCATCATTATTTATAGCGGAGGGACTTCTCTCTTTTTCGGAGACGCGTAATTAACCAGATAATCAAACAATCTGATTAATCGGCTTCCCTGACGTTTTTGATCAACCCAGTGGCCAATCATTCCAATCGTCCGCGAGAGAATAAAAAAACCATTCAGACTGTCAACCGGGAAACCGAGGTCTACCAAAATGGCAGCCATTGCCCCATCCACATTTAAGATCAGCGTGTCCTTTTTAACTGTTGTCACTTTTTCCACTTCGAGCGCGAAATCCAGACAAGGGGTCGAGATCGACAGGGTTTTGACATAACCCACCAACTCTTTGACCCTTTTATCGGGATTGCGAAGACTTTTAACCCGGTGTCCGATTCCTGGAACCGGGCCGACATTGGCTTTCATGTAAGTTAGAAAGTCATCGACGGAAAGCTTTTTCTCGACGGCATATTTAAACCACTTCCCCGCGTCGGTTACCGCTCCCCCAAACCGGGGACCGATCATCAACATGCCCGCCGCTACCGACTGGGCCATCGGGATTCCCGCGCACGCCGCGACAATGGTTCCCAAAGCGCCGCTGACACAGGGACCATGATCGGCGGAAAGCATAATGATCCGTTTAATCGCTTCGGCCTCATTTTTGGAAATCAGCTTTTTATTCCAAAGCAATCCGATAACATGGGGAATTTGATAACCTTTGTTAATCAGCTCAGAGGCCGCGTATCCATCGTATAACGGTTCATCACCGCGATCATCGGAAATGGTAGATTTAAAGAGAGGCTCAACCATGATCTCTCCGTTTTTTAAAGCTTCTTGAACGGTTTTTGGAAGTTTGGGCAAAGTCTGAACATCGACAACCGAAAATGGTTTGACCTCTCCTTTGTCCAAAAGCTCCTCATAAACTTTTTTAATAGCGGGGCCCAGGGCCCCAAACGTGGGCGGAACGATCGCTCCCGCTTTTCTCAGAAGTTCAGCCTTGCTACGGGCTGACCCTTCTCCGTGAAGCCCTTCCTTGGCGCCCGCATGACCGAATTTCATCCCTTTAGGAAGGGTTTCCTGACAGAAACCTGAAATAACGGCCATAAGTTGAATCCGTCTTTTTTTAGCGCCAAACCACTCCGCCGCTTTTTCCTCCAGGTCGCCTCCCATTTCCCCAACGATAACGACGACCTTTGTTTTAGGGTCTTTTTCAAACATTTCAAGATAGGTAACGAAATCAGAACCGGGAAACGCATCGCCCCCTATTCCAACCGCTGTGGAAATTCCATCTGCAAACTGGCTGACAATCCAGATAATTTCGTTGGAAAGTCCGCCTGATTTTGTGAGGACGCCAAACGACCCGGACTGATAAAGTTTGCTTAAGATTAAATTATCGTATGCGCCGCCAATCACGCCCAGGCGGCATTCTCCCGCGGAAATAATTCCTATGGCAGAGGGTCCGTTAAAGATTTTTCCCAACTTTTTAGCCTCTTTCGTCAAAAGCTTGGCATCTTTTTCAGGCACCCCTTCTGTAATCATTGATACGAGCTGTATCGCGGGATCCTTTAAAGCTTCCATCGCGGCAGGATAAGCCCTCTCAGGTCCTACATAAATCAGGGTGGTGTTGATACCGGAATGATTTTTTGCGGCTTCGGCGACGGTTTTATAAACCGGGACAGAAATCAATTCACTCCCATACGGAATTTCATAAGTTTTACCAGTATCGGGAGGAAAAACAAACGCCTGAACGTTTAAAGGTAACTTATTGAGCTGACAGAACTCCGCCATTTTTTTTGCGGCGTTGACTCCTGCCGGCCCCCCTTGAATCATCACTCTTGTATTTTTATTTGCCAGAATAGCCATATTAGTTTCCCCCCTTTAACGCAAAATCGACAATATCGGTTAATGGGGTATTCCGATCGTAAACGTGGATATCAAACCCCTCCGGGGCCAAAGCCCGCATGGCATCCAAACCTTCTTTTTCAAACGGACCCCCTCTGCGAACCCATATTTTTACTCCCTCTAACTTTCCCTCGCTCTTTGCTTTTCTAAAGCCCTGAATGATTCCGGCAAAGGTTTTTTTAACGTTGGTAAAATTCGCGATTGCTCCACCGACAATAATATGTTCGATATTGGGAAGAGAACAAACTTTATCGGTCAGGGCGCTCACCGCCCAATCGGGCGGGTCGCCGGAATACTCCGCATAATTCGCCGGTTTTCCACCCAGTGAAACCACGGCATCGGTATAAAATACAGAGGCGCCTCCCCCGGCAGGAAGAAGCGCGATATTACCCCCCGGAATTTCAATAAATTTTACGGAGCCTTTTACCCGTGAATCGATTTCTAAAATTGCCCTTTCGTCGCCGCTATAGGGCCTTCCAAACTCCGAAGCAAAAGTAAAGTTCCAATCCGGGTGGCGGTATCTGGCGTCTCCGTCCACCAGCGTGACAGAATCGAGAGCCACCAGTTCCTGAGTCCCTTGCCGAATGACAAGAGGATTAATTTCAAGATAATTTCCATCTTCCGCGTCATAACATTGGAAAAGCTTTAAGGCAAACTGGGCCACGTTTTTGATAAGGTCTCCTTTAAAACCGGCATCTGATGCCAGTTTTTCGAGAGTCTTTTGAGCGGGCGCTTCGCCAATTTCAATGACTAGTTTTCGGATGCGATCCCAATTGGCCTCCACTTCAATCCCGCCAAAATCGGCCAATAAAAGTTCACACCCCTCGCGAACGGATTTAATGGCAATGTAGAACTCTTCTTGATGAGGGATCATTTCCGAGACAATGACCTGAGAGACCACCAGCCCCCCGCCGACCTCTTTTCCAAGCAGTTCCTTTACCGCGATTTTTGCCGCCGCGAGATTCAAGTCGACTTTAACAAGCCCAAGCTTAAAACGCGAACCGATCGCCTCATGCGCCTTGACGACCACCTTCTTTTCCTGGAGCCACTTGTTGGCTTGCGCAAGCATTTCAAATTGCTCAACCGATGTCACCACGACATAGTCGGGAACGGACATTCCCCATTTCTTTAAAAGACCCATTCCGGCCCCTTCGAGCACCTTCGCCATTCTAATCCCCCACTCAATTAATTCATTTCTAGAACAATGAGCCCGCATTATTGATTTTAAGCGGAAAGAGAAAAATCTAACAAAACTTTTCTACTGGTGTCAAGGAGAAATCGTTTAAAAGAAGCAAAAGAAAAGGGGTTTTTGGGAATCTTTTAATTTTGTTTCACAATTGAAACAAAACAGGGGAAAAAAGGGATTTTTCTTTATTTTGAGCCGAGAAATATGCCTAAATCCTAATAAACCAGTAAAGAGGAAACGGGATGATTTTTAAGTTTCTTTCTTCCCTTGAGATCTTTTAACTCAACTAAAAACGCAATGCCGGCGATCACACCTCCCAGCTTTTCAACGAGTTCAATCGTCGCCCCGCAGGTGCCGCCGGTCGCAAGCAGGTCATCCACAATAAGAATTTTCTCTCCAGCGAGGATCGCATCTTGATGAATGGACAGGCCGTCCTTTCCGTATTCCAGGTCGTACTTTACCTCAAAGGTCTCGGCCGGAAGCTTGCCTGGTTTTCTAACGGGAACAAAACCGGCCTCCAGATGATAGGCCACCGGAGCTCCTAAAATAAACCCTCTGGATTCGATTCCAACGACCTTGTGAATTCCCTTCTGTTTGTAAGGGGCAACCAGTTGATCAATGGCCTGATTAAAGGCCTCCCCTTCCTTTAGTAAGGTCGTGACGTCATAAAAATAAATTCCTTTTTTCGGGTAGTCCGGAATGCCCCTGATTTTTGATTTTAAGTCTATTAAATCGGAGGGCCTTCGCAAACCCTGCTCAATGCCCCCCGGTCCCCCGCGCTTCATACCGGCAAAGCCGGATATTCCGCTTTTGTCCCTCTCGCTCGCTTTTTTCTCTGAATCTTTTTTCATCTATAAAATTTCTTCGGGTTTGATTGATTTTGTTGAAATCATCGCTCTTAATTTAGTGAGAGCGCTGCTTTCAATTTGACGTACTCTCTCCCGGGTTAATCCGAAATAAACCCCAATTTCTTCCAAGGTTTGTGGATTTCCCCCATCCAATCCAAAACGAAGGGTGAGAACCTGTTTTTCAGTATCCTTAAGGTGGCTAATCCATTCCATCAAATCTTCGCGCCGTTTAACCCCTTCTGTCCGTTTATACGGGGAAATCTGTCCGCCGTCTTCAATGACATCTTTTAATGAAGTGTCGTTGGAATAACTAATTGGGCTATCGAGGGAATAGGTCTTTCGTATAACCTGTCGTATATCGATGACGTCTTCTACCGGAATTCCCAACCTGTTTGAAACTTCCTGGGGGGTTGGATCGCCATCAATCTCCTGGACAAGGTCTTCCACAACGTTTAAATAACTGTTAACCCTCTCAACGACATGGACAGGAAGTCGAATGAGTTTGACCTGATTAATGATCGCCCGTTCAATCGACTGCCTGATCCACCAGGAGGCATAGGTGCTGAATTTAAATCCCCTTTTATATTCAAACTTTTCGACGGCTTTAATAAGGCCGATATTTCCTTCTTCAATGATGTCGGCAAAAGGCATTCCCCGGTTCATGTATCTTTTACCGATACTCACCACAAGCCTTAAATTGGCTTCGATCATTTGAGCCCGGGCGGTTTCATCCCCTTTTTCGATTCGTTTCGCCAGAGCCTGTTCCTGGTCAAAATTCAGAAGGGAGGCTTTGCGGATATCCTTTAAATAGCTCTTCATCGCGTCCATACCGCCTGAATAGTCTTTTTCAGGTTCTTCTTCGGCTATGGACTCCCCTTCGAAAATGACTTCGCCTTCGGGAAGCGTAACCCCCTGTTCCTCGGACTCTCCCGTCTCAGGAGTGCTCTCCTTTTCCCATTCTTCTTCCATAAACCCTCAAATATAAATGATCGAGCGAGTGTTTGATCTCCCCCCTGCAAGTGCCGGGATTTTAGAGATAAACCATACCTTTGTGCGACACTGATCACACCTTCAAAAGCCAAACGGGTGGCTGCGAGCAGGCATTTTTGGTTAAGGAGAATATAATCGGGGCGAAAGGATTTGAACCTTCGACCCCTCCGTCCCGAACGGAGTGCGCTACCGGTCTGCGCCACGCCCCGCAATTATTTTTCTAAATTAACAGGTTTAAGATCAAAAGTCAACGTAGGGACAAGCAGATAAAAAACAACTTTTTATCTTGACATTAGTGCTAGTTAGGATTATCCTAACTTTAACCATTATGTTGAAATCATTCGATCGAAAAACAGCAGATGACGCTGAAAAAGAGGTCTTTTTAAAGGTCTTACGGCCGCTGGTTGAGACTTACCTTGCTTTTTTACGAAAAGACGAACGCCATATTCGGCGTTTAGGACTAACAACGGCCCAATTTGACGTTATCGCTACCCTGGGGAATACATCTGGAATGTCATGTAAAGAGTTGTCCGATCAAACGCTGGTCACCAAAGGAACCCTTACCGGTGTTTTAGACCGGCTCAAAAAGAAAGGACTGATAGAGCGTATCCCTTCAAAAGAAGACAGGCGAAGCATCTTTGTCCGGCTTACGCCAAAAGGAAATAAATCTTTTCGAGAGGTCTTTCCTGCCCATATCTATTTTTTGAAGCCGTTTTTCGAAAACGCGCTGACACCTGAACAAATGGCCGTTTTACGGGAAATGCTTTTAAAGTTAAAAGAAAGTTTTGAAAAATAAAGATTAAGAAAACCGTTAAATTTAACATCAGCAGGCAGATATTCACTCACTAAAACAAGGAGGTTTAAAATGCCAGATCAAAAATTCCCTTTTGTTATCGATGAAAAACCGGGAGAAAAATATTGGTGCGCATGCGGGGAGTCCAAGAACCGGCCTTATTGCGACGGATCCCACCAAAAACTAAATACCGGCGTCACCCCCATCAAGGTAACCATTGACCAGGTTAAAACGGTGGCCTGGTGCGGTTGTCGGAAGAGTGGAAACAAGCCTTATTGCGACGGAACGCATAAAAAATTATAAATTAGTGATTTGTTTTATATCATAATTTGCCTGGGGCCTCTGTTCAAATAGAGGCCCCTTTTTTCTCTTGCGTTTTGCTAATGGGTGACCCCTTTTATTTTTTCTAATGCAGCGGCTGATCTTTCTGACCAAGAACTAAGCCGCTTTCAGAGGTTTAATTTTCAGTTTACGAATTTGAGTCCTTGCCTGCCACAAATCATGTGCGGACTGCATGTTTAACCAGCTTTCAGGTGTTGTCCCAGTAGACTTCCCTATTCTGACTGCCATCAAGGGGCTCACCCCAGCACGGCCATTAATTAATTCGGAAAGTGTTTTGCGCGTCACACCCAAAGCCCTTGCAGCCTCTGTAACCGAAATACCCAGAGGATTTAAACACAATTCTTTTAAAACTTCTCCTGGATGCGGGGGATTATACATCATCATTTGATCTCCTAATGATAATCTAAGTAATTGATATCGTAAACATCATGACCAGAAAACCTGAAAACTAATCGCCAATTTCCACTGACCTCCACGGACCAATAACCCTTAAGATCTCCTTTTAAAGGGTGGAGCTTCAAACCGGGTAAAGCCAAATCACCAAGTTCGAAAGCCGAATCCAGGAGACCCAAAATAAGCCTTAATCTTTTGGTATGGGCCACAAAGATTCCTTTCTTACTGCCCGTCTGGTAAAACTTCTCCAATCCTTTGTGTCGGAAGGAATTAATCACAAGTGAATTGTAACATATAACGTATCAGGTGTCAATATTATTCCTGTCCATGACAGGCCCAACTACCGATTAGGGGTCAGGTCTATTTTCTTGTCATTTCTTAAACCCTCTGTTTTATCAGACGGCTCACTGATGTAAAATGCAAACCCAAATAATCCGCAATCTCACGCTGCTTATACCCGTATTTTTCAACCGCCTCAACAACCTTCTTGTTCCGCCTCGCCTTTACTTGAAGGACCTCTTCCGTAAAAATCGTATCAAGTCCAGGCCGGTTGGCATAGCGCTGGCTCTT
>JACOTA010000077.1 GCA_016178585.1 Nitrospirota bacterium | reverse complement strand
GTGATATTCTGGTATCTTCCATCGTCGGGCACATTAGTGAAATGCCATGCCCCCCGCTGATCTTTATAATAAAAAACCTCAGCCTGAACGGGGACCTGTCAAGCTAAAGAGAGTCCGAACAAGGCAAAAAACAGCACCCCAATTTTAGTTGATCTTATACCCATAGATAAGCTAAAGGATACCAATTAAACGCCAATCTGTCAAACCCGGCGGGGGCGGCGTGGCGGAAATCGCTTGACTGTCATAAGTTAATTCCTTATGATTTAAAAAGTTTCTCATTCCCACAATTAATTTTTATGATTTTATTTTTAATAAAATAAGGAGGATTTCATGGTTAAAATTCAGCAGGTATTTTTGGCGGCTTTTTTATGCCTTGTCGTGATCGGCCTGGCAGGTTGCCCAAAGAAACCGACAGAAACTGCAACTCAAAGTATCCCCACGCAACAGGAAGTTCCTTCCCAGGAGGCTCCTTCTACTGAAATGGCACCTCCCCCTGCCCAACCGCAGGTGACTGAAAAAGAGGTGGTCAAGCCGATTGAACTGTCGAACGTCGGGCTAAAAGATGTCTTTTTTGATTTTGATAAATCCACCATTAATCCGGCTATGAAAGAAATCGTCGATAACAATGTTGTCTGGTTAAAAGCAAATCCGCAGGTTAAAATCAAAATAGAAGGACATTGTGATGAAAGAGGAACCAACGAATATAACCTGGCCCTCGGAGAGAAAAGAACGCATGCGATTAAGCAGCTCCTGATTTCCGAAGGGATTAGCGCTTCCCGGATTTCCACAATTAGTTATGGGGAAGACCGCCCCTTCTGTGCTGAACATAATGAATCGTGCTATCAGTTAAATAGAAGAGGGCATTTTGTTCAGTTACGATAGAAAATGAGGTTCGACCCGAAAAAACAATCGCCGACGGAAAACTATATTTTCATGCTCTACGCGATTGTTCCCCGGCCGATTGCGTTTATTTCGACGGTAGGGGAAAGCGGGATTTTTAACTTATCTCCGTTTAGCTTTTTTAACGGGGTTTGTTCCGATCCACCCATCTTAAGCGTATCGATTGCGTGGAAAAATGGGGAGAAAAAAGACACCCTGGTCAACATCGAAAATTCGAAGGAATTTGTCGTCAACATTGTAACGGAACCTCTGGCATTGGCCATGAATGCAAGTTCGGCGTCTTTTCCTCCTGAAGTCAGCGAATTTCAAAAGGTGGGTTTGACGCCTGTTCCGGCGGCGGTTGTCAACGCCCCTCTCGTCAAAGAATCTCCCATTAACATTGAATGCTCCCTCCACCGTTTAATTGAGGTCGGCGCTCCCCCTCGAGGGGCAACCCTCGTTTTAGGGGAAATCATCCAATATCACGTTCGTGAAGAGGTTCTCGAAAATAAAAAGATCGACTTTCAAAAGCTTTCCGCTATCGGAAGAATGGGAGGGGAGTTTTATGCCCGTACGACAGACATCTTCAAATTAAATCGTCCCCGCTGACTGTAATCTTTTTGGGTGTTCATGAAATCTTCGGATCTCTTTGTTCAATGTTTAGAAAAAGAAGGCGTCCGGTTTATTTTTGGGCTTCCTGGTGAAGAAAATATTGATCTCCTCGATTCCATTTCGCGTTCTTCCCTTCAATTTATTCCCACCCGGCATGAACAGGGCGCCGCTTTTATGGCGGATGTTTATGGACGATTGACCGGCCGGGCAGGGGTTTGTCTCTCCACCCTTGGCCCCGGCGCTACCAATCTGGCCACGGGAATTGCCGACGCTAATTTGGATCATGCGCCTCTGGTCGCCATTACCGCTCAAGCGGGTCTGGATCGGGCACATAAAGAATCACACCAATATGTCAATATCGTCGAAAGTTTCCGTCCGTTGACAAAGTGGAATGCCCGCATCGAAAAACCCGCCAACATTCCCGAAGTCGTTCGAAAAGCTTTTAAACTCGCGCAAACAGAAAAACCGGGCGCCTGCCATATTGAGTATCCGGAAGATATCGCCAAGGAAAACACAGAAGGGGTCCCCCTGGTTTCTGAAAGTTTTAGAAGGCCGTCTCCGGACCGGGAATCCCTGCGACAAGCTGCACAATTGATTGACCAGTCCCACCATCCGGTTATTTTGGCCGGGAACGGTGTCGTCCGCGGAAAAGGGTCGGAGACTTTGTTGAGATTTTCAAAAAAAACCAACATTCCGGTGGCCAATACCTTTATGGGCAAAGGGGTTGTTCCGGTAGATTATGACCTTTCTCTTTTGAGTATCGGCTTGCAAGCCCATGATTACGTCTCCTTTGGTTTTGACCGGGCAGATTTGATTATTGCGGTAGGGTATGACCTGGTGGAATATAGTCCCTACCGATGGAACGGTCAAAAAGATAAGAAAATTATTCACATCGATTTCTTGCCTGCCGAAGTAGACGCCTATTATCAACCCCGGGTTGAAGTGGTCGGGGATATCGGAGAAGCCTTGAACCGGCTGTTGAAAGAAGTAAAGGTGGTGCATGATCCGGAAAGTGCCAGAATTCTTCGTCGTGAAATTTTAAAATCATTTGAAGAAGGGATTCAAGATTGCCGGTTCCCCATGAATCCTGAGCGGATTATCTATGAATTACGGGAGATGATGAAACCTGAAGATATTTTAATCAGCGACGTCGGGGTCCATAAATTATTGATTGCCCGTCATTTTCGCGCCCATCATCCGAATACCGTAATCATTTCCAACGGATTCGCAGCCATGGGAATCGCGCTTCCCGGGGCGATTGCCGCCAAGCTTATTTATCCTGAGAAAAAGATTGTCACCGTCTCCGGCGATGGCGGATTTTTAATGAATTGTCAGGAATTAGAGACCGCCGTACGACTGAAGCTTCCGATCGTGAATGTGGTTTTTCGCGATGACGGGTATGGGTTGATTCAGTTTAAACAGGAAAAAGAGTTTGGACATTCTTTTGGAATCGAATTGGGCAATCCGAATTTTCTTAAACTGGCTGAATCTTTTGGCGCGAAAGGGTATTCCATTGATTCCGCTAATGGATTTAAACCGGTCTTAAAAGAAGCGCTTCGTGAAAAAGGCCCTGTGGTTATCGATATCAAAGTGGATTACCGGGAAACGTTTAACAAGCTGATGGCAATGGGGAACTTTATCTGTCCCATGTAACGGGATGCGTTTCTTTATCCTGATGGGAATTCAATATTGATTCAGGCTGCTTTGGGTCCGGTGTTGTTCATCTGCCGGTTTATCCTCCATGGCGAATGATCCAGCCAGTGAATGAACTGCTCGGCAGAGAGGGGTTTGCTGATATAAAATCCTTGCACATAATCACAACCCATGGTTTTGAGCCTGTCCCAGGTCTCCTTGTTTTCCACCCCTTCGGCAACCACTTTTAATCCTAAATTATGGGCCAGATGAATTGTCGACCGGACGATCATGTCACTGTCCTTATCTGTCAGCATATTGATCACAAATGATTTGTCAATTTTAATTTCGTTGACCGGAAGTTTATTAAGATACATCAGTGATGAGTACCCTGTGCCAAAATCGTCGATGGAAAGTTGAATCCCCATTCCGCTTAACCTTTTGAGGATTTCCATTGCTCTTTCCGGATTCAACATAATCACGCTTTCGGTGATCTCTATTCCTAAACTGGAGGGTAAAACATGCGCTTTATCAAGCATTTCCATCAGATCATCCGGAAGCTTCTGATCTAAAAGGTTTCGTGTAGAAAGGTTAACAGCCACATTGATATTGATTCCTTCCTGACACCAGGACTGACACTGGTTAACCGCTGTATTTAAAACATGGTAAGTTAAAGGTTTGATCAGTCCGGTCTTTTCGGCTAAAGGAATGAATTGATCAGGAGCAATCGGGCCTAATTCCGGGTGTTGCCACCGAACCAGCGCTTCTGCTCCCGCCAAACCCCCGGTTTTAAGGTTAATTTTCGGCTGGTAATGAAGAATCAACTGGTTACGGTTAATGGCTTCTCTCAATGCTCCCATGATAACAAGGCGACGGGGGGTGTTGTGGTCTTCATCCTGGATATAAACAAAGTAGTCGCTTTTTTCCTCCTTGGCCTTGGACATGGCGACATCCGCCCGTTGCAGGAGAATATCAGAAGTTTCTCCATGGTCCGGGTAGAGGGCTATGCCGATACAGGTCTCGACTAAAACAGGATGATCCGCAAGAATAAATTGTTCTTCCAGCACTTTTAAAATTTTACGGGTGACGCTTTTTGCCCCGTTGATATCCGAGTCCTGCAGAAGAATCGCAAATTTATCTCCTCCTAAATGCGCAATCGTGTCTGATTGGCGCAATACGTTCTGAAGCCGCGGCCCGAGCAGAAGCAGCAGGAGATTGCCAAAATGATGCCCCAGCGTATGATTGATTTCTTTAAAGTGATTGATATCCAACATGAGCAGAGCCAGAGATTTATTGTTCCGCTTGGCCGTTTTAATGGCTTGATCCAACCGGTCGTGAAGAAGATTAGCGTTTGGAAGCTTCGTTAAGAAATCATGCGTGGCCTGATATTGGATGGCGGAAGCATTGGCCTGCAGAGAATCCGCCATTTTATCTATGGTATAAGCCAATTGGTCCAATTCCCCCTTTCCATAAACAATTCCGGTTCTGGCGCTGAGGTTATTGCCCGCGAGTTGATTGGATGTTTTTACCAGCACATTGATTTTCTTTAAAACAAAGAAGTCGCTTCCGATCCAGGCGCCCAAAAATCCCAAAATCATGGTTACTGCCAGAATTGTAAGATTGAGAGTGAACATGTGGTTTATTCCCGAAAATACCGATTGTTTAGGAATTCCGATGCTGATAGATAAATTTCCGGTTTCTTGATTTCCAACAAGAGACGTAAACCCTAAAAAGTGAAGATTACCATCAAGATCCGTAGTTTCCTCGATTCCCTTATGTTGAGACAGGATGGTTTTAATCATAGGGATGTCGGGGATTGATTTTCCCACCCATTTTCCCGGGTTGGGATATCGCACGAGAATGGTGCCGGTTTGATCCAGGACAGTCAGTATCGAACCGGGAGGCAATTCGGCTCTTGATGCAAATTGATTGAGCCATGACAGGTCCAGGGCGGCGAAAAGAACTTTTTGCGCTTTGCCGGTTTGATCAAATAGAGGATAGCCGAAATTAATGGTAGGTTTACCGGTGATTCTGCCGATTTGAAAATTCCCGGTTGAAAAGCGGCCTGTTTCAATCGCATGCCTGAAGTAAGTCCGATCGGACATATTCAGCTTCCTGTGGAAAGGGACTCCACTGCAGATAATATTTCCATTAGACTGAGAAATACCCAAATTAGCGTAGGAAGGATATTGTTGAAGTAGTTTGGAGAACAGGACATTGCAGGCGGATGGATCTCTTCCTTTCACTTCGGGGAGGTGAGATAAAACGGCCAGGAATTGCTGAACACCCTCAATGAGTTGATTTTGACTGTCGGCGGCGATTTGCACCAATTCGACTGCCTTGTTTTTGTTTTCAGCCGCGGCTATTTTATATTCTTCCATGCTGGTATATATAATGACTCCGAAAAAAGGAAGAACGATCATAAAAATAAGGAGAAGGAGCCGGAAACGAAGGAAAGAAAATAGATTGATTATTCGACTTTTGTTGATGTTTAAAGAGATCATATATAATAAAAGGTAGCTCTAAACATTGAAATGTCAATGTTTAGAGAGCGACAAAAGCGATGGGTGTTATGTTGTGAAAACCCGGAAATGAGAATGAGAGAGGGTAGTGCAGACGTGGCCGACAGGAATGTGGCGTGTGCAAGGCGGAACGAAGCATCGTACCGCAGCGTACCAAAAAAAACATAGCTTTGCTGCGGATACGCTCGCGAGCAAGCTTTGTGGTACATGAGGATACGAAGCTGAAGTGACAACGCAGCAGACGACCATTATTGTCGGATCAGGTTAATCTTTTCGGTTGAGGACGTTCTCGACAGCCTGCACGATGGCGGCGGCGTTCAGGCCATATTTTTCGAAGAGTTCCGGGGGAGTGCCGGATTCCGCGTAAGTATCTTTAAGGCCTACAAATTCAATGGGAACCGGGTAGAAGGTTGAAACCACCTGGGCGATGGCAGCCCCTAATCCTCCGTGAACCAGATGCTCTTCGGCTACGACAAAAGCTTTAGAATTTCTGGCCGCCGTAAAAATGGCGTTTTCATCAATCGGACGGATTGTGTGCATGTCGATCACGCCGATTTTATCTCCCTTTAGCCCTAAAATATCAGCGGCTTCAAGAGCTTCGGCGACCATTAAGCCGCAGGCAAAAATCGTAACATCCGTTCCCTCTTTCAAGATATTGGCTTTACCGAGCGTAATTTTATCCTGGGGCGTATAAAGGATAGGGGCTTTTGGGCGTCCTGTCCTCATATAGACTGGCCCATGATAAGCCGCAATTTGGCGAGTCAGGGCCTGAGTCGAGACTTCATCGGCAGGTTGAACCACAGCGATCCTGGGGAGGGCGAGGGCTAAGGCAAAATCTTCGACACTTTGCTGGGATGCGCCATCTTCTCCGAGTGAAATGCCGCCATGCGAGCCGACCAGTTTTACATTTAAGCCTGGGTTAGCAATTCCCATCCGGATTTGGTCAAAGCCTTTACACATTAAAAACGAAGCAAAACTGGAGGTGAACGGAATTTTTCCCGAAGAGGCCAGCCCGGCGGCGGCGGAAACCATATTGGCTTCGCAAATACCAAAATTGAAAAACCGATCGGGGAAAGCCTTCGCAAAAAGGTTGCTTTTGGTCGATTTTGATAAATCGGCATCGAGCGCAACGATGTTTGGATTTTCTTTTCCCAATTGCAATAAGGTTTCACCATAGGCGTCCCGGGTGGCTTTCCCTAAAACTTTTTTTCTAACCGTTGGTTTTTGGCCTTCTGGATTAGTTGGAATAACCCTAAGCATGTTCAAGCTCCTGTAATGCGAGGGTAAATTGTTCTTTATTGGGAGCCATTCCATGAAATTCATTATTATTTTCCATAAAAGAGACCCCCTTTCCTTTTATTGTTTTTGCAATAATTATGGTGGGTTTGCCTCGAGTTGATCCGGCTTTTTCAAAGGCGTCCAAAATCTCATTCATTCGATGGCCGT
Source organism: Nitrospirota bacterium (assembly GCA_016178585.1). NCBI lineage: Bacteria > Pseudomonadati > Nitrospirota > Nitrospirota bacterium. The sequence goes on along the minus strand of JACOTA010000077.1, from coordinate 2,140 downwards.
TGATTTCGATCACATTCCATCCGAAAGCCCGCCATTTCTCCGCCAGCGGATCGAGCGGCATAATTTCCTGAACACTTCCGTCCAACTGCTGGCCGTTGTGGTCTAAAATGACCACTAAATGATCGAGTTGATGATTTGGGGCAAACAACGCGGCTTCCCATACCTGGCCTTCATTTATTTCGCCGTCACCGACCAGAACATAGGTCCGGTAATTTTTTCCGTCAAGTTTTCCCGCGAGGGCCATTCCGATTCCAATAGAAATTCCCTGACCTAAGGAACCGGTGCTGGCTTCGACGCCGGGGAGTTTGTTTTTTTCCGGATGGCCTTGAAGCGGGCTACCCATTTTCCGTAAGGTTTTCAGGTTTTCTTGAGGGAAATAACCATGATGGGCAAGAATCGCATAAAGAGCGGGTGCCGCATGTCCTTTACTCAAAATAAATCGGTCACGATCGGGGGAATCTGGGTTTTGGGGGTCATGCTTCATTACTTTAGAGTAAAGAGCGGTCATCATGTCAATGGCCGAAAAGGAACCGCCGGGATGCCCTGACTGGGCTTCGAAAATCATTTTTAAGATGTCGATTCGAAGCTTGGCAGCAAGATTTTCTAGTATAACTTCTTGATTTAAAAGCATTTTATAGTTTTCTAGCCAGAAATTCTATGTTGATTAACTTTCTGGATTTTTTGTAAGGGTGATCGTTTGTTTAATTTTTCAAAGACTAACAAAAAAAAATGGGTAAGTCAAACGAAAGGAGGGAGTTGAAAGAAAAAATTATTTTGGTTCGTTTTCAGGTTTTATTTTAATCGATTTTAAAAAAGATTGGTCAAAACGGTTAAGTTCAAACTTAATGTTTTCTATTAAAGCGGGCGGTTGGGTGCCGGGTTTTTCCTTTTGCTCCTTATTAAGCGCCCTCGTGATGGAAGCCAGAACAAGGTCCACCTGATACCCTTCCTCTTCAATATCCTTAATGACGGTTCGAATTTCCGAACTTTCAGCAAAGACAGAGTTAATGGCATGGGCCAGGTCCCGGACTAATTCTCTAAGCTTTTCATTGTCTTGAGGATCGTTTTCCCACCGATTATTTTCACTTCTAGCCACTGGACGCGCTCCTTTTACTCTTTAAATATCCTCATCATTTAAATAAAATATATCTCCCGCCGGGTGTTTTGTCAAGGCGGGCTGGAGGTAAAAAACCGGTTAAAAGAACTGGAAAAGTTCTGTTCCAGGCCTATAGGGGTATGTTACAATTTTGGCTGGTCTGGTTTAAAACGCAAAGGAAAAATCATTGAAATCTCAAACTGTTAAAGAAAAAACAAAGCTTTATCCCAAGGTAGGGTTGATTAATCTGGGGTGTTCCAAAAACCAGGTCGACTCCGAAGTGATGCTCCGGCAACTCGATAGAGCGGGTTTTGTTTTAACTTCAAAGGAAGAAGAAGCTGAAATTCTTATCGTCAATACCTGCGGATTTATCGACTCGGCAAAACAGGAATCAATCAATACCATTATCGAACTGGGGAAATTAAAAAAGAAGGGCCAGTGTAAAACCTTAATCGCTACAGGATGTTTGACCCAACGCTATCAGGATGAGTTGTTAAAAGAGCTTCCGGAATTAGATGCCATCGTTGGGACAACCGAATATTTTAAAATTGCGGAAATTTGTAAAACCTTTTTGGATCAAAAGGGGAAAAATAAAAAACGCTCTTCCTGGCTGAGCGAGCCGACGGCCCTGTACGACGAAACCCATGCCGACCGGATTTTAACCACCGCAAAGCATTGGGCCTATGTCAAAATATCCGAAGGGTGCGATAAAAGTTGTTCGTTTTGTATCATTCCCGGCATGCGGGGCAAAATGAGAAGCCGGCCGATTCCTGCGATAGTCAATGAGGTCAACCAATTAACCGGTCAGGGGGTAAGAGAAGTGAACTTGATCGCGCAAGACCTCACCAGTTACGGCCGGGACCTCGGGCAGGGTCAGCTCTATGAACTTTTGAAGGAGCTGGTCAAAACCGAAGTCGATTGGATTCGTTTACTTTATAACTATCCCCATCCTTTTCCGGATAAACTGATCGATCTGATTGCGAGCGAGCCCAAAATCTGTCATTACATCGATATGCCGCTTCAGCATATTGACGAAGAAATTTT
>JACOTA010000076.1 GCA_016178585.1 Nitrospirota bacterium | reverse complement strand
GGCTTTTCAGGCCTTATTCACGCTATCAAATATCAACGACCGGCCATCATGAAGAACCTTCAATCCATTCTCGGGATCTTTTGGCCTTCTGACCGGCTTGCAGTTTCATTCACCACGTAACTTTTTACGAGACCATCAATAGTAAGCAATTTGGAAAAATAGAGCCTGTGAAAGAAAATAATACCTTATCTTTTCGCGGGAGATTTGGACCCTTATTTTATTCCTCAATCCAATGGAAATATGTTCTCAGCGTCGGCGTCATGATGGTTATTGTTTCTCTGACCTCAATTTATTTGACAATAACATTTAATGCGCCCGATGGTTTGTTGTCTCATCATAATATTATTCTAACGGTTGATGCTGAAAGAAATATAAAACAGGCTAGTGTTAAAATCGATCTTCTGGATCCATCAGGCAATAAAATTCAAACAATTCCAGGAATTGTCATTGATGCAAATGGACTGGTATTAACGAATTTAAGCGATTTAAATAATGCCGATTCAGCGCGGGTTAATTTTAAAGACGGGACAACCTTGCCTGTCGTTGGAGTTCAGACGGATGAAAAAAGAAATCTTGCCATATTAAAAATCAGTCAAAAGAATCTAGTTTCCGTAAAAGTTTCCGGGCCAAAGGGAATACAAGTTGGAGACCGCTTTCTTCACATATCAGATCCAACAGACCCATCCCTGACTGCTAACCATGTCACGGTAACTCATTTATTGTCACCTCAACAAAACGATAAAAAAGAACAGCAGTTCATTCAAATAACAAGTCAAAAACCGATAACTCAAAAGGGAATCTTGGTTAATTCAGACGGAGAAACCATTGGAAAAGTGATCAATGGCGAAGGAATGGTCGGCTCCGCGGTTACGTTTGATTTGAACGAAGCCTTTGCCCCATCTGAAAATTTTATCCCAATATCTTTAATCGGAAAATAGCATTTTCATTTGGTGGTTCCGCGCCCGATGATAACGCTCCACTGAGTTATTTTTCATTCGTTATTTCTTTTTAAAATGACGTTTTGAGATGGAAATGGAATCTCGATGCCTTCCTGGTCAAAAAGCGTTTTGGCCTGTTCATAGAGGTCAAACTCTATCTTTTTCGCATCTAACCCATTACCACACCAAATTCGCAAGGATACCGTTATACTGTAATCTCCCAATTTCGTTACAGGACAGTCAACCGCCTCAAGAACCAGTGGATGCCTTTTAGCCAGGTCAAGAAGGATCTGCCGGGCTTTTTGGATATCCGATTGGTAGCCAATGCCAAAGGGAATCGTCGTAATCAATCGGGGATCCTTTGTCGTCAGATTGATCGTGACCTGACTTGCCATGGAACTGTTCGGGAACACAATTCTCCGGTTATCAAAGGTTTTCAGGACCGTATAACCAAGGGTAACACTCTCCACTTCTCCGGTTTCCGTTTGATTAAAAGTATAAACCTGCAATCTGTCACCCACGTTAAACGGTCTATAAAGAAGAAGGGAGACCCCGGCAATCAGGTTTCCAAGAGTATTCTGTGCGGCGAGGGCGACAATTACGGAAACAATGCTGACTCCGGTGAGGAGAACGGTTCCGATCGAACGAAGTTCGGGAATCAGGTGCGCATACAACGTCGCCATCACCAAATAAAATCCGATTCGAAATAATTGAGTTATAAAGGCAAGGGTCGTCCGGTCAACCAGGTCATTTTCGCCTCTATAAAATTTCTGGAGTTGGCCGGAGGCGAACCGAATCGCTCTGCCACCCAGCCAGGCAAGGATTAGAAACACAAAACCGTAAAAAATGGCTCCAGGAAAGGTTTCGGGTTTGATAAATTCGCTTTTCAAAATTCTTTCGATAAAGGCCATTTTTTAAAACTCCTCCCTTCATGCTTAAAACCTGAAAAACCAATCTCATAACCCTTCATGAATAATATCTTTCATTTCTGCCTCGACTTTTGACCTGAAGACCTGATCGCCGGCAAAAGCTTCCCTCGCTTTAGCCAATTCTTTTAAGGCCTTTTCAATCTGATATCCGGACCGATAAAATTGAGCAAGACTCCAAAGGGCTTCCTTTGTGCGTCCCATCGACGCATATAACGCGCCGAGTTTGAAAAAAATCCTCGGATCGTTCGGCCGCAATAAATTGGCCCTTTCATAATGTGCAAGAGCAACCTCCTTATTTTTCTCAACCTCCCCAATAAACCCTAAAATCATCTCCGCTTCTCCATTCGCGGAATCCAGAGTTGCGCTCAGCGAAGCTTCGGACCTGGCCTGAGGAATTTGATTGAGTTTGAAAAAAGCGTAAGCCAGAGTTGAATGAAAGAATGAGTTGTTCGAACCGGTTCCGATTGCGTTTTGCAATTCAACGACCGCCTCCCGAAGCCGGTCATTATTTAACAGGATTAAACCTGTCAAATAATGTTTTTCTTCCTCTGACATCCCTTTTTTGAAAGGATCGAGAAAAAACTCGGAAGGAGGTTTATTAGGATTGTTTTCTATTCCAACCAGAGCACGAATCCGGTCCCAGTCTAAAGAGACTGGTTTGGCGTCGGCCGGGGGAGGAGGAAGCCCCCTGATCAACATTTGCATCGTTGCCTCCCGTTCACCCACTGCGGGATGAGTCGAAAAGTAGGCCGGAACAAGGGAGGGATTATATTTTTCGTAAGCTTCAAGTGTTTTAAAAAAATGATACAAACCCTCTGGATGATACCCGGCCTGATTAAGGAACCGGAGACCGACAGAATCGGCTTCTCTTTCATGTTCACGGCTAAAGGAAAGGCCCAATGACTCAGCGGTAAGCGCTCCGGCAATGGCGGCGCTCGGCTCCCGTGTTAATAGAGCCGCCACAATGCCGGCGACATTCGCCAAAGCAGCCCCTTTATTTTCTTGGAAAAAATGATCCTTTGTCACGTGTCCGATTTCGTGAGACAAAACCCCTGCGAGTTCCTCGACGCTGGTCATTCTCGAAAGAAGGCCGTCAAACACAAAGATATACCCGCCTGGGACGGCGAACGCATTGGGAACTTCATTTTTAACAACCAGAAAATGGTAATTTTGAGGGTTCTCTCCGTTCGCCAAAAGAATCGACCGACCCACTCTGGTGACCGCATCAATGACGTCGGGGTTTTGAACAAAAGTGAACTGTTTCCGGGCTTCACTCAGAAATTCTTTACCCATTTTCTTTGACCGGGTTTCATCGTCAGGAACAGAAAGCGGAGGAAGTGTGGCTTCCTGCCGGGTCTGCCCGGGAAAAGACGCACAATCGACCAGCGCAAACAAAACGACGGTTCCGAATAATATTCGCAGAAAAGATTTCTCACGTTTAAAAACCAAAATTACCCTTTATTTTAGAGGTCCGTATGTTTACAATTTTTGATTGGTTATTTTATAAGATAGGGCGGTTTCGAAAATGAAATTTGGCATTTCACAGCTCTTTCGAAGTTTGAGGTCGAAATGAATTCCCAGGAGCTCGTTGGTCGCCACGATCTCGCCCGTCTCCATTTTTTTCAATCGATGAAGAATCCGGACTTTTTTAGAAGTAACCTCAAGTAACACCGTCTCAATCAAAACCGAAGTCCCGGCCAACAACTCATGCAGATACTTTGTAAGGCTTTCAAGAACGGCGAACCCCTTCCCTGTCTCCTGGACATAGCGGGGCGTCACACCTATCGCCATTAAAATTTTCCAGGTCGCCTGATCAAACTTCTCGGCATAGTACTTGATATTCATATGGCCCATATGATCGATTTCAGATGGTTCAACCTGTCCTCTATAGGTTTCAAAAGCGGCGGTCATTCAATTTTCCTTCCTTAACGACCTCAACAGGTCGTCGGATCAGACGGGTCCATCGCAAGGACTTTTTCAAACTGTTTTATGCGGTCGGATTTTTCCAAAAATCTTTCCTCCTGATTTCCCGCGCCTCTAATTTTCGTCAAAATGCCAGAACAAAAACAATTTGTGCGTTATCGATTTTTTCAGGATGACTAAACCCTTTATCTTCCAAGTCGGTCGTATATTCAAGATAAGTTTTAAAATTTCGAAGGAAATAATGGGTAAGATTTAACGTCAACGCGTTGGCGTTAAGTCCGGGTTTTTGGGCCACCTGAACCCTGTTATACATCAGGACGCCAATCCATTCCGGGCCGGCATAATACACCGCTTCGATAAAACCCCCGTTGATCTTGAGAGAATCCCCCGGATCACTTAAAAAATCGGGATTTTGATCTTCCCCAAATAGCCATTGAGCCTTCAAATCCAACGGAATAAGCCAGCGATTGATCCGGATATCGGGCCCTGCCCGATAGAACCGATTTTTAAATTTAGTGTCCTTATCCTGGTCCTCTCCGTAAAGGCCATAAAAGCCAAGAGAAAGAGACTCTTTTTTAAAATTTAAGCGCAAAAAGGGATCCTTAAAACTGTTATTATCAAAATTCTCCTTACTGTCAGTCAGCCCAATACCATTCCCGTTAACCAAACCTAAATCGATTTCAAACCACTCTGATGAAAACATGAACGCCCCGCCTCGATGATACGTCAGATCAAAATTACTGCTGCTGACAGACGTTTTGTAAATCGTAATATCCTGATGGGTTAATCTTAATTCCCTGGAATAAACAAAATCGGTCACCTGAAATTGGCCCAGCATAAAATCAAAAGGGTGGCTGCCAACATTATTGAAAAAAAGATAGGCATCCTCCAGTCCCACGATCGTCGCGTCTTCATCGGCTAAAAAATAGGTATAAAAGGTAATATCCTTTTTCAGGTATCCGAAAATAAATAATTTGACCAGGGAAGGAAATCCGACATCCGAATGGGTATTCGTATCGTTCCGGTACGATATAGCGCCATCAACCCTGGCCGCAAAATTTAAACTGGGTTCCAAAAACAATTTTTCGTCCCCTGTCTTTACCGCTTTATCCCCGACGTCCTGGCCCGGCATTTGAAAACCATTATCTCGAAATGTTTCTCCAAAAGCGTTCAGGGAAGGGAACCCTGAATGGCACATCGCACAACTCGTACCAAATTTTCTGGCAAACCCCGGGTTGGCTGAAACGGTTGAAACGAAATTAAGGGAGACAAATAAAAAAATTAAAACAAAAAAATGTTTATTCATTCATATTCCTCTATTTAGATTCGTTATTGAAACTCTTGTGATTATTCATACCATATTTACTCTATTTTTCGCTATTTTTAAAAATTTTTGTAACTACTCAGGTCTCCCCCGCCTAAAGTAAGGTTTCATTTTTTGCTGGACTTCCAAATCCATATATGGCATATTGTCTCCTATGCAAGAGACAATCGCATGCCAGGGTCTCCATTTGGATGTTGCCAACCTGT
>JACOTA010000075.1 GCA_016178585.1 Nitrospirota bacterium | reverse complement strand
TGTTTTGATCAATAATAGCGCGATCATTTTAACATACGACTATATGTTTCTCAACTGAAAACGGTTATCTTCAGGTGCATAAATTCGTTTTCTACACGGACTATCAAGGGTTTTCTGCATTTTCGTTCAGACACTAACTACAAGGGACAACTCGGAAACGGCACGACAAGTAATCAGTCATATCTCTTCGGTAACGTAAACAGCATTATAAATTCCACAGCTGTGGTAACGGGATGGGAACATACATGCTCGTTGTCTTCGGACGGATCTGTACAATGTTGGGGTAATAACGGATATGGTCAATTAGGCAACGGAACGAATACCGACTCAACCTCTCCGGTGGGGATCAGTCTCGATACCAGTTCTCCTACAAGTCCGACTGCTTTAATTGCAAATACGGTAAATACCACTCAAATCAGTCTAAGCTGGACACCTTCAACCGATAATGTGGGAATAGATCATTATGAGGTAGAAAGATGTTTTAATAATGGAAAATATAATGTAATTGGCAATGCCACGACCACTTCTTTTACTGACACCACAGTTTCAGGTGGCATTACCTATCTTTACCGGATTCGTGCCGTGGATGCTGCGGGGAATAAGTCGGGTTACAGTAATATCGATTACGCTACAACGATCATTTTTACCGATAATCCCCTTGTAGCCGGAGTCACAATGATTAAAGCTCAACATATCACAGAACTGCGTCAAGCGGTCAACGCTGTGCGTGCCAGCGCTGGTCTGGCTGCGGCGCCATGGACGGATTCTACCCTGTCAGGTGTTTCTGTAAAAGCGGTTCATCTTCAGGAACTCCGAAGTAATTTGAATCCTGCTCTCACCACGTTCGGATTTTCCTCTCCCAGTTACACAGACCCATCCCTAACGGCAGGAATAACAGTCATCCGGAAAGTTCATATTGATGAACTCAGGAGTGGGGTAAAGTAATTTTAAGAAATAAGAATAAGTATGGAGAAAACTAACGTGAAAAAACAAATCCAAGCCTCGTACAAAAGTTTATTTTTTTTAGTGGTTTTATTGTCCCTTTGTCCTGATACCACTCATGCCCAATGGGTAACCAGTGGAAGTAACATTTATAATTCAAATATTGGGAATGTGGGAATCGGGACGACAACCCCTGGGGCTAACTTAGATGTGAAACCTACTTCTGATTCACTTGCCGTATTTCGTATTCAGAATTCTGCAGGAGCAAGCGTCGCAAGGGTTGATACAACCTATAAACAATTGGTTTTGGGGTCTAATACCGTTGCAGGCCTGTTGCAATTTGATAATGGGTTCCAAAACTCTGGTTTCATTTTGAAGAATACTGGAGCAACAGGTCAGAGCAGACTCCAGTTTACAAAGGATGCTACAGATGTTGTCACAATAGATAATAGCGGCAACGTTGGCATAGGGACGAGATCACCGGGACGAGCCTTAGATATCAACAGTACGTATCTCGGTCTTACTTCGGGTGCTGGTGCAACGAGGATTATTTTAGGGAACCGGGACTCTGCAGCGATCCCCGGGATTATCACATCAGGCAATGGAAACATAGGTTTTGGGCGGGGATCAGCTTTTGGGTCTACCGATGGGGGCACTTATAGCGAATATTTAACTATTTTAGGGAGTACCGGCAACGTTGGTATAGGGACGACAGCTCCTGCTACCAAACTCCATGTTACGGGTGATGCGACGGTAACAGGAAATATGACGGTAAACGGGAATATAACGGCGAAATATCAGGATGTGGCGGAATGGGTGCCGGCGAGTAAGAAAATTTCTGCAGGGACGGTGGTGGTTTTAGACGAAGGACATGTGAATCGTGTGCTTCCGTCGTCGACGTCATACGATACACGTGTTGCCGGTGTGATCACCTCTACTCCTGGTTTGTTGCTTGGGGAAGCAGGAAAAGATAAGGTCAAAGTAGCGACAACAGGGCGGGTAAAAGTCAAAGTGGATGCAAGTCAGAAACCGATTAAAGTTGGAGACTTACTGGTGACAGGCGACAAAGAAGGGGTTGCGATGAAATCAGAGCCGTTGGACTTAGGGGGAGTGCCGATTCATCGTCCCGGCACTTTGATTGGAAAAGCCTTGGAACCGTTAATGTCGGGTGAAGGAGAAATCCTGGTTTTGTTAAGTTTGCAATAAAGGCGAAGGATTTTTTTTAAACAAAGACCGAAGATATGGGAATTTTAAGGCCTGGAAATAAAGAGGAAGTTAACTCGTTTTTAATCGTCAACTTTTGAATTTCAGAAAACTTTCCATTTGTTAATGTAAAAACAGCAATGGTTTGTTTATCCGGGTCGACAATCCAATATTCTTTGACTCCATGTTTTTCATAAAGTCTTTTTTTAATCCCAAGATCACGAGAAGCCGTCGAAGGAGAAAGGATTTCGATGACTAAATCGGGCGCGCCATGAATATTCTTTTCGGTGAAGATAGGCATTCTTGATTTTGAGACGAAAAGTAAGTCGGGCACGACAACGTCAATATCCGAAAGGACTACATCGAGCGGGGTTTCATACACTTCGCCCAGATGATGGTCTTCAACCCATTTGTTTAATCGAAGGAAAAGTTGTTTTGAAATTCTTTGATGTTTAGTGATAGGCGAAGGGGTCACGTAGTGCTCTCCGTCGATGATTTCATGGCGGTTCAGATCGTCTGTGATTTGAAGATAGTCTTGATAAGTCAATTTAATCGCAGTGTTGTTCATAAGTAAATTGTATCAAAATTAAATATCAAAGTCAAAAAATAATTCGCCGGGAGGAATAGTAATGATCTGTAAAATCAGAGATACATATGGAAAAAAAGTTTTCTGGAAATTAGTCTGTTTGTTTATCGGAATATTATTTATCAATGGTTTCTATATAGAAGTCGTCCAAGCCCAGTGGGCTACCAGTGGAAGTAACATTTATAATTCCAATTCGGGCAATGTGGGTATCGGGACAACAAGTCCGACCAAGAAATTATCGATAAATGGTGAAATTCAGATGACCGGTTATCCAACAGGAGTTTACTTAGGAAACGGTCAAGGTTTTTTCGATAATGGTAACGGTGGTTTAAACATTTCAGTTCTAGGTACATCTGCACTTTCTCTCATAACAAACGGTGGAAACTTATCATTAAATGGCGGTAATGTCGGTATTGGCAAGACTAATCCTAACTATACCTTAGACGTGAATGGAACCATGCGTTTAGAAAACTCTTCAGCTATATTGCAACTGCATTATCCAGGAGCAGGCACTGGAGCGGGTATTCCTATCTATTGGTCTGGAGATCTTGGTGGAACAGAAAAAACATTAGGAGCGGTTGCTTGGAGAAAGCGGAAAAGGCAAAGTCAAAGTGGCGACAACAGGTCGGGTTAAAGTTAAGGTGGATGCCAGTAAAAAACCCATCGAAGTCGGTGATTTATTGGTGACCAGCGATAAAGAAGGGATCGCCATGAAATCGGAACCTTTGGATTTAGGGGGAATGCCGATTCATCGTCCCGGCACCCTTATTGGAAAGGCCCTCGAACCTTTGAAAGAGGGAGCCGGAGAAATCCTGGTTTTATTAAGTTTGCAATAAGATTGAAGACAAAGAGATTTTAAGACCTGGAAATAGAGAGAACGTTAACTCGTTTTTAATCTTCAACTTTTGGATTTCAGAAAACTTTCCGCTTGTTAAAATAAAAACAGCAACTGTTTCTTTATCCGGACGAGCTAAAATAACAATTTGCATTTTTTAAAAAACAGGATTATTCTAATGCTAGTGTAGTGAGTCATAAATCTCTTTGCATTATAACCAATCAGCATATCATGTTAAAGATTGTCATTGCGAACGAAGTGAAACAATCTCGCTTTTTAACGGACATAAACAGGGGATTGCTTCGTCACTAATGTTCCTCGCAATGACAAACCAAATGTAAAGAAGCGTTGGATTTACTACACTAGAATAATAGTCCTCAAGGTTCTCCAACAAATCCTGCAAAATTTCTGAGAAAGTCTGTTCAAAACAGATGAATGAAAGAAAAATTAGAGATGAATCATGCCAGACAAACCATTATTCCACAAAACCGTAATTCAGCCTGATCCGGTGATCGAATGCTATAAGCGTGATGTAGACCGGACTCTTCTTCGGGAAAACTTGAAGCTCACTGTTGAGGAGCGTTTCCGCAAGCTCATCGCCCTGCAACGTTTTGCCGAAGAATTAAGACAAGCCAAGCATGTTCTGAAATGACCGACTTTGAAGGTTTACTGAAAATCTTGCAAAGTCACGGTGTTGAGTTCATCATCGTAGGGGGAGCTGCTGCGACGGCTCATGGATCTACCCATCTTACTGTGGATCTTGACATTGTCTATTCTCGATCGCCTGAAAATATTGAGCGGTTAGTTTCGGCATTAAGACCCCTTTCTCCTTATCTTCGAGGCGCGCCCCCGGGACTTCCCTTTCGCTGGGACGCAGAGACAATCCTTCGAGGACTTAACTTTACCCTTTCCACATCTTTGGGAAGTCTTGATCTATTTGGTGAAATTACGGGAGGAGGAACCTATCAGACGCTCCTTGCAAATAGCATTAATATCACACTTTTTGGGATTAAGTGCTATTGCCTCGGTTTGGATCAGCTGATCCAGGTTAAGCGCGCAGCTGGCCGGCCCAAGGACCTGGAAGTCATTGCTGAACTGGAGACCTTGCGGGAAGAACCTGACTCATTCTAGGACAAAGATTGAAGACAAAGAGATTTTAAGACCTGGAAATAGAGAGAACGTTAACTCTTTTTTAATCTTCAACTTTTGGATTTCAGAAAACTATCCGTTTGTTAATCTAAAAACAGCAATTGCTTGCTTATCCGGGTCAACAATCCAATATTTCTGGACGCTATATTTTTCATAAAGTCTTTTTTTAATCCCAAGATCACGAGAAGCCGTTGAAGAGAAAAGATTTCAATGACTAAATCAGGGCGCGCCCTGAACATTTTGTTTGGTGACAATTTCTGCGCGGGACTTTGAAACAAAGAAGAGGTGGGGGGGGTTACAACATTGGTATTATCCAACAAACGGATTGTGAAAAGACGATTTTGAAAGTTGTTGCAACCTATCAGGTCCCATCCAGAGCCTGTTCCGACCCGGATAAAAAGGGCAAAGGGATCGCCCTTGGAATGACGATCGGATCCTGGAGCGGCATTGCTCCGGATCAGCAGGCCAGACAGGCTTTGTATGCGGGAGAGTATCTGGGCTTCGACCGCCTGGACCTTTCGATCGGTCCCGTGGTTCGTCTTAAAGTGGCTTATCCGATTTCTAATTTTCCTCCGAGATTAAGCGAAATTCTAGTTGCGGTGTTCGGGAAGCTTTCTATGGATAGAGAAATAAAGCTGGTTGATCTCTCTCTTCCGGCTGAAACAGCCTCTGAATTTCCTGGCCCACGCTATGGGATTGAAGGAATCCGAAAAAAGCTGAATGTTTTTCACCGGCCTCCGCTGATGAGTATTTTTAAATGCGCCTTTGGATTAAATCCCAAAGAATATGCAGACTCCTTTTCTGAACAGGTGGCGGGAGGAATTGATCTGGTCAAAGACGATGAAATCTATTTTGACGGGGCCGGACGCATTGAACGGGTTAAATATTGCCGGGAGGTGATGGATCAGGTTTCCCATAGGGAGAAGCGGCAGGTGATTTACGCGGTGAACCTTTCTGCGCCTTCCACCCGTCTTTTGGAAACAGCCCATCAACTCGTCGATGCGGGCGCGAACGCGCTGTTGGTGAATGTGCTGGCTTACGGCTGGAACGCGTTTCATGAATTAGCGGCAGACTCAGAGCTGGATGCCATTCTTGTGGCGCACCCTGCGCTCGCAGGCGCCATTTATCCGGCGCCTTTTCATGGCATCTCTTCATCCCTATTGCTTGGAACCTTTATGCGGATGACCGGCGCCGATTTAACCTTATTTCCGTCTCCTTATGGGAATGTTTCTCTTCCCCGGGGGGAGGCTCTTGATATAGCGGAAAGACTTCGCGAAAAAGGCGCCTATCGCTCGTCTTTTCCTGTTCCTTCAGCCGGGATTCATCCCGGGCTGGTCCCGGAAATGATCAAAGATTTCGGAATAGAAATGGTCATCAATGCGGGAGGAGGGGTGCATCATCATCCAAACGGGACCCGGCAAGGCGCCCGTGCCTTTTTGGATGCCATAGAAGGGGTATGTGAGGGAAAAGAGTTAGCCGAGGTTGCCCGTGGTTCGATACCCTTGAAGGAAGCCCTTGCCCAATGGCCATGATTTCCAAAAAACCTTTCGTCTTTTTAGATTTTGACGGCACGATTACCGAAATCGATGTCATGATTGCCATCATGAAGCAGTTTGGGCCGGAAGAGTGGATTCCGTTAAAGGAGCAGATGCTCTCCCGGCAAATCAGCGTCAGAAAGGGTGTCGGAGCGATGTTCTCTTTGATCCCCTCCAGCGAAAAGAACAGGGTCATTTCCTTCGTCAAAAATGAAATTAAAATAAGAGATGGATTTCCGGAGTTTCTTGATTTTTGTCAAACCGAAGCCATCGAATATAAAGTCATCAGCGGGGGACTCGATTTTTATGTTTATCCACTGATTGAAAAATGGGTCCCAAAGGATAAAATATTGTGCAATGAAGTTGATTTTACCTCTTCTCATTTTCAGGTAAAATGGACCTATCCCTGTGATTCTTATTGCCATCTGGATTGCGGTTTCTGTAAGGTCAGCCTGGTCAGAACCTGTGATCCTGCCGTTTATAACCGGGTTTTAATCGGGGACAGCTTAACCGATTTAGGAGCGGCCAGGATCACGGAAACCGTTATCGGGCGGGATTATTTGTTAGACCAATGCAGGGCCGAGGGGATCGAGGCCTTTTCTTTTAAAAACTTTTTTGACGTAAAAGAAGTTTTGAAACGTTGATGAAAAATTATAAAAAAGAGCTCCGCCTCCTTGCCGGGGTCAAAACCGATTTTGCGTCACGGGGCTGGATGATGGCCACCAGCGGAAATTTCTCTCTTAAAGTTAAAGAAAGCCCTCTCCAGTTTTTTATCTCGGTGAGCGGCAGGGATAAGTCAATCAATCTGCCCGATGATTTTATTTTGGTGAATGAATGGGGAGAGTCGTTAGAGTTGAAAAAAAAACCAGGGACGAAGGTCGTCCGTAAACCCTCTGTCGAGGCGGGGATTCATGCCGAAATTTATAAAAAACGAACTGCCGGGATTGTTTTGCATGTCCACACGCTTTACAATACGTTTATTTCAAAACATTTTCGGGGGAAAGGCGTATTGATTGAAGGGCTGGAGATGATTAAGGGGCTCGGCCGATGGGAAGAAAACTGCCGGGTGAAAATTCCGATTGTCCCCAATTTTCATGATTTAGCCGAACTCGCTTCCGGAGTGGCAAAATCAATTGATCCAGCCGTGCCGGGCATTCTGATTGAAGGCCACGGGCTCTATGCCTGGGGAAAAACCCTTCATGAAGCCAAACGGAATGTTGAAGCCTTCGAATTTTTATTCCAATATTCCGTTTTAGAAAATCAATTGATGAAGGGTGTGAAAAACGGTTAAAAAGGAATATTATGCCAGTGGCGCTTTAAAGTCGGAAACCCGTTGGAAAGACGCCAGGCAGGAAGGAAAAGCGATTACCCGTTATGAAACCGGTCCGGTAAAGACGGAATGGAATTATAAAAACGGTTTGTTGGAAGGGCTTGCGAAAGGCTATTATGAATGCGGGAAACTTCGAACAGTACGGCTATACGAAAAAGGGAGGCCGGCTGGAAAAACCGTTGAATATTTTGAAAATGGAAAAATAAAAGCTGAATGGACATATGTCAATGGAAAACGGGAAGGGATCGTCCGGGAATTTCATGAAAACGGAAAAATAAGATCAGAATGGCATTATCAGAAGGGAAAGCCGGACGGGGGCGCTAAAGAATATTTTGAAAACGGGATGTTGAAGGTAGACGGATCATTTAAAGAAGGCAAACAGTATGGCGAGACGCGGGTTTACGATGAAAACGGTGAAATCCAGGAGATTTGGCGTCATCGCGATGGGCTGTCGGAAAGAAAAAATAAGTGAAGCAACTGGCTCTGCCAGTGCGGAACGCGGGGTTCGGGGGCATTGAGCGTATTTTGCGAAGGTCCCTGAATATAAATAAATGAAACGTGATCGGAGACTCCACCCCCTCTCCTGGAGTCATCATGATTTGTTGATCTACGCAGATCGGGTCAGAATGGCATTAACGACCGACCATCCTTCTTACCGGACATCGATCGAGGCGTTGGTTGAACAGACAAAAGAATTCTGGGGCGCTGTTTTTCAGGAACATATGGGTGCCGAAAGGGAGATCCTCTTTAGCTGTTTGAACTCCTTTTCGGATCAATTTATAAATGAAATGGAACTCATTAACCATGAATTTAAGGAACTGGCCAGGTTGTTTCAGACCATTGAAAATCAGCCGTCCATCGGAGAAGAAACTAAACCCAATCTAATCCGTATCGCAGACCTGGTCACTCACCATGTCCGTTTTGAAGAGAAAGAACTTTTTCCGAGAGTTCAAAGGACACTTCCCGAAGCCGAATTCAACCGGGTGGGTCAGGAACTCATTAAAAGACTTCCCCGCCTCTGCCGTACCAAACACAAATAGGCAATTTCTAGCTTTTTTTATTAAAAAAAAAACGAAAAGCATACAATTTTGTCGTACTAACATGAAACCTCTTAAAACAGGACAAATATGTCTTGACACTTTTTAGTTTTTTAGGCATGATAAAAAACTTTCAACTGGGAAAATCATGAAATCGCTTCGGCTGGCCCTTTCGCAATTTAATGCGACGGTAGGGGACAATAAAGGAAACGCCAAGAAAATCTGCCAGGAGGTCGAAAAGGCCAAAGGGTTGGGAGTCGATTTAATTGTGTTTCCTGAATTGGCCATCACAGGTTACCCTCCGGAAGATTTACTGTTAAAACCCTCCTTTATTACCGAAAATCAGTCCGCCTTAAACGATGTGGTTAAGGCTTCGACCGGAATGGGTGTCATTGTCGGGTTTGTTGACCGACGGGCCGATATTTATAACGCGGCCGCGTTTATCTACAACGGAAAAATTCAAGGGATCTATCATAAAATATATCTTCCGAATTATGGTGTGTTTGACGAGGAGAGATATTTTCGCTCAGGGTCCGCTTATCCGATTTTTGTCTTCAACGGGGTTTTAATCGGGGTGAATATCTGTGAGGATATCTGGTATCCCTATGGTCCGACAACGATTCAATCGGTCGAAGGGAATGCCGAATTAATTATTAATATCAGTTCCTCCCCCTACCATGCCGGAAAGGGTCAATTCCGTGAAAAAATGCTTGCTACCCGGGCCGTCGATAACAATGTCATCATTGCATACGTGAATTCCGTCGGGGGACAGGATGAACTGGTATTTGACGGTCAAAGCGTCATCATAGATCAGAAGGGAGATATCCTGATGCGGGGTCCCGCCTTCGAAGAGAAATCTCTGGTTTATGATCTTTTGATCGATCCGGTTTTTCGATCAAGGCTCCATGATCCCCGACGCAGAAGAAAAGGTTTTCTATTTAGGGAAATGACGGCTTTAACGCCCCAGCCGGTCGTCGTTTCGGAATCAGGCGTGTTAAAAAAGAAAAAAAAGATTTCGCCTTCCCTTTATCAGCCTCTTCCTCTCATTGAGGAAATTTATAAAGGTTTGGTCACGGGCGTCCGGGATTATGTTTTCAAAAACAGGTTTTCAAGAGCGGTCATCGGATTGAGCGGAGGGATTGATTCGGCATTAACGCTCGTGATTGCGGTCGATGCGTTAGGAAAGGAAAACGTTACCGGCGTCTTCATGCCGTCTCCCTTTACCTCAAAGGAAAGCAAAGAAGATGTCCTTGCCCTGGTCAAAAACGCCGGGGTCGATCTCATCACCCTTCCCATAACGGAAATATTCGAAATCTATTTGAAAACTTTTAAAAAGGAGTGGGGCGAGTTAAAACCAGACAAAACGGAAGAGAATATCCAGGCGAGAATCAGGGGAAATTTTCTCATGGGTCTCTCCAATAAATTTGGCTGGCTTGTTCTGACCACCGGCAATAAAAGCGAGATGAGTGTTGGGTATGCTACCCTGTATGGCGATATGGCTGGCGGTTTCTCAGTCATTAAGGATGTTTTAAAAACCGAGGTTTATGCTCTTTCGGATTACCGGAATATGCGGGAGGGGAAAGAAGTGATTCCGCAACGGATTTTTGAAAAGCCCCCTTCTGCGGAACTTAAGTTTAACCAGACGGATCAGGACACCCTTCCTCCCTATGACATTTTGGACGGGATTATTAAAAGTTATGTGGAGGAAGATCAGAGTCTGGACGAATTAGTCGCCCAGGGCTATTCCCGGGGAACGGTTGAAAAAATTATGAAAATGGTGGAGGGAAGCGAATATAAAAGGCGCCAGGCTCCTCCCGGCATCAAAATTACCCAACGCGCGTTGGGGAAGGATAGACGGATGCCAATTACGCAGCAGTACAAGGAGTTCTAAATCATATTAATAACGATGCCATTTTGTAATTCACGATAAGGTAGATTAAAAATGGTCAAAATAAAGAAAGGGAATGTCTTATGACACCGAAGGAAGTCTTGGAGTTTGCCAAGAAAAGCAAAGCAGTAATGGTTGATTTTAAGTTTATTGATCTGCCGGGTGTTTGGCAGCATTTTTCCACCCCTTTACACGAATTGTCTGAAGAGGTCTTTAAGGAAGGCCTCGGGTTCGACGGTTCAAGTATCCGGGGATGGAAATCGATCGAATCGAGCGATATGCTGGTGGTTCCAGATCCGGCCTCAGCGAGAATGGATCCCTTTTCTCAAACCCCCACGTTAAGCGTCATCTGCGATGTGATTGATCCTATTTCCCGGGAACCGTACGACCGTGACCCCCGGTATATCGCCAGGAAAGCAGAAAGTTACTTAAAGTCAACTCATATTGGAGATACCGCTTATATCGGGCCGGAAGCTGAATTTTTCATTTTTGATTCCATCCGTTTCGACCAAAATAGCCATAGCGGGTATTACTTTCTCGATTCCGACGAAGGGGTCTGGAATTCCGGAAAAGAAGGGGAACGCAATTTAGGTTACAAGCCGAGGCATAAAGAGGGTTACTTCCCGGTTCCTCCTACCGACAGTCAGGAAGATATCCGTACCGAAATGGTTTTGGAAATGGAGAAAATCGGGATTTCAGTGGAACGCCAGCACCATGAGGTGGCGACTGCCGGCCAGGCTGAAATTGACATCCGTTTTGATTCATTGCTCAATATGGGCGATAAGCTCATGTGGTTTAAATACATTCTGAAAAATGTGGCCAAGAGGCATAATAAGACGGTAACGTTTATGCCAAAACCAATCTTTGGGGATAACGGTTCTGGCATGCACACGCATCAAAGTATTTGGAAAGATGGAAAACCATTGTTTGCCGGAAAAGAATATTCAGGGATGAGCCAATTGGCGCTTTATTATATCGGCGGTATTCTGAAACATGCTCATTCTCTCGCGGCTTTTACCAATCCAACCACGAATTCCTACAAACGATTAACACCGGGATTTGAAGCGCCGGTGAACCTGGCCTATTCCAGCCGTAACCGAAGCGCGTCGATTCGAATTCCGATGTATTCTCCAAGCCCAAAAGCAAAAAGAATCGAAGTTCGTTTTCCTGATCCTTCCTGCAATCCGTATCTTGCGTTTTCAGCGATGGTCATGGCGGGAATTGACGGAATTCAGAACAAAATTGATCCGGGCGCTCCTATGGATAAAGACCTTTATGACCTTCCGGCAAAAGAAGCCGCCAAGATTAAAACCATGCCGGGCAGTCTTGATCAGGCCCTCAAAGCGCTGAAAGATGACCACGATTATCTGACAAAAGGCGGGGTTTTTTCGGAAGAACTCATTGATACCTGGATGACTTATAAGAAGGAAAAGGAAATTGATCCGATGAGGCTTCGTCCGCACCCGTATGAATTTTTCCTCTATTACGACATTTAACGGTCACGGATCTCTTATTAATAAGAGTGAAGCAACCGGCTTGGCCGGTGCGGAACGTGGGGTTCGGGGGCATCGGAGGATTTCACGAAGTAAAACCGGACGGGCCCCTGAGTATAAATATGATGGAGTGAAAAGAATAGCCCTATCGTAATAGATAGGGCTATTTGGTTTAATCTGTGAATTCTTTGAACGATTTTAAAAAAAATAAGATTAACGAAGTTAAAATTCTTGAATTAACCGCTTTATATGAAATTAGTAAAGCGCTGGCTTGGTCGCTTGACCTTAAAGTGACCTCGACAAAAATCATGGAAATTCTTTCGTCTATCCTGGGAATGAGACGGGGCACCTTAACCCTTCTCCATCCTGAAACAGGTGAACTGGTGATTGAAACCGCCCATGGTCTTTCTCAGGAAGAAATCAGCCGGGGACGATACAGGCCGGGGGAAGGGATCACGGGAAAGGTCCTCGAAACCGGTGAAGCGATTGTGATTCCCGATATCGGAAAAGAGCCTCTCTTTTTAAATAAGACGGGAGCCCGTCCGCTTGATTCCAGGAAAGGAATCTCTTTTATCTGTGTTCCGGTTAAAGTGGCTGGAGAAACGATAGGGGTGTTCAGCGCGGACCGGTTGTTTGATGAATCGGTATCCCCTCAGGAAGATCTCCGGGTCTTAACGATTGTCAGTTCATTGATCGGGCAGTCGATCAAACTCCATCAGCTGATTACCATTGAAAAAGAAAGACTCATGGATCAGAACCGTCAACTCCAGGGAGAACTGAAAAATAAATATGGAATTAAAAATGTCGTCGGTCAGAGTCCGAAAATGGTTGAGGTCTATGAAGCCGTTGAGCGGGTAAGCAAAAGTAAAGCGACGGTATTATTAAGGGGAGAGTCCGGGACGGGGAAGGAACTGATCGCCAAAGCAATCCATTTCGCAAGCCCGCGCGCTGAGAAGCCCTTTTTAAAAATTAATTGCGGGGCCATACCGGAAAATTTACTTGAGAGCGAACTCTTTGGTCATGAAAAAGGCGCGTTTACCGGCGCAACCGAAATGAGAAAAGGGCGTTTTGAAATGGCGCACGGAGGAACGCTCTTCCTGGATGAAATAGGAGAAATGCCCTTAAACCTTCAGGTAAAAATTTTAAGAGTTTTGCAGGAAATGAAATTTGAAAGGCTGGGAAGTTCCAAAACAATTTCAGTGGATGTCCGTCTTGTGGCCGCGACCCATGAAGATCTTGAAAAGTCCATGACGGATGGGACGTTTCGGGAAGACCTTTATTACCGTTTAAATGTCGTTCCCATCCATCTTCCGCCCCTTCGTGATCGGAAGGAAGATATCCCCATGCTGGTCTCCTTTTTCCTGAAGAAATATAACGAAGAAAACGGGAGTTCTATTCAAATCGATTCCGGAGCCATGAAAATGTTAATGGAGTATAACTGGCCGGGAAACGTCAGAGAACTTGAAAATACCATCGAACGGATGGTGGTCATGGCGGAAACCAATTCCATTCAAAAACAAGACGTAGTCAAAATGTTTATGGGGATGCCCGCCGGGGGAAACCAGGGGGACGAAACTCCAGATGAGAGAACGGGGGATCTTCCTTTTACCGTCGAATCGGTTGAACGGGTAAAAATTATTCAGGCACTCAATCAGTGCAATGGCATTCAGGCCAAGGCGGCCAAGCTTTTGGGGATTACTCCGCGGCAAATCGGCTATAAAATCAAGAAGTATAAGATTCAGGGTCAAATGAGTTAAAGTGAGGAAAATTTGAATCGATTTCTACTCATCGTCACGCTCCTTTTGGCAACAGGCTGTATCCGGGGTGATAAACCGCCGCTCATACAGGAACATCTCATAGACGGTGTGATTCAAAAAGAACAGCAGGAGATGTCTATAAAAGTCGAGATGTCCCCGAGACTCTCCATTTTGGGAGAAAACCGGGTCTTCATTACCTTGAAAGATCCTTCCGGAATTCCAATCGAAGATGCTCATTTAAATATCTCTTCGACTTCGAGATTGCCCGGTATGTTGATCGAAAGGGTAGAAGTGAATGACGGCCCTAAAGGAGTTTATGAAACCAAACTTCATTACATGTCAGTGGGGCAGTGGAAAATAACCCTCTCTATCCATCGGTTTGGAAAGAGAGAAATCAAAAATATCTTTCTCTTCGACGTGATCGGTCACGCTTAAATGTTGAAGAACGGTTCATGTCCAGAACGACTTTCCGCTATAAATCGGCCTCATTAAATCGTACATTGAAATAATCCCGATCACTTTAGAGTCTTCCGCTACGGCAAGATGCCGAACTTTATGCTCAACCATCATATCGCTCGCTTCGTCGTCGGATTTATCTTCGTTAATGATCAGGGGAACGGACATCACCTGTTCCACTTTAGTGACATAATAATTCAAATCCTGAGCAAGAACTTTTCGAATGATATCCGCTTCCTCAATAACGCCGACAATTTCTTCACCTTTACAGACCATTAAACATCCAAATTTTTTATCTGCCATCACATTAATGGCTTCACGAACCGTTTTATTAGCATCGATTTTAACAGGATTTTTGGTCATTATTTGTTTTACTTTAACCATTTGCAGGTCTCCTCTCTATAAAAAAGATAATAAAGCGACCGGGTGGGGATCTTTCCTTTAAGGATGACCCTCCGACGGAATATAACGCGTCGTTTTTGTTTGATCCCCACCACTTTAACCTGGAAGAGAGCAAAGAGCGTACCACAAAAAACGAAATGCCATCCAATATCGCATAAATAAAATCCATTAATTTTCAATAAGTTAGAAAAAATTTTCCGGTGATTATTTTTTTAAAAGAAGAGGAGGGAAAAACGGTGTCAACTTTTATTGACGGTTAGAATCTCTGTTTATAAAAATGTGAAATTTATCAATGGGTCGGGGATGTCCAGCGTTTTAGACAACCTTATCTGAGATAGACAATCATTTCCTGAAAGTTTTTTATAAGGTGTATCCATTCCCAAAGAAAAAGTTACCCTTGACAAGTTGCGACCGGTTCAATACTATTTAAGTATGCAAAAGGTTTATTCCAGACGTATGGGAATTTTTTTCCTCTTATTTTCGTTGGTTTCTTTTTTAGCGGGAAACACCTATGCCTGCCTTTTCCCATTTTCCATGCAAATGGAAAAAAGCTTGATGACTTGCGACTCTCCTGAAGTTCTTTCTCCGATGACCCCTCTACAAGCTGATGAAAATTGCAATCAGGCGATCCTGGAGGCAGGAAAAGTCCATCATGTGAATTCTTATCCTCATCCGGTCTCACTTAAAACTGCCCAAACCTCTTCCGTTTCCAGCCCTTTTAATTGCCAGTCGGTTTTTTTACCTAAAAGACCATTTTTATTTTCCTCAACAAAAAATAAATTTCTTCCAACCTACCATCATTTTGTTCCGATTTATACCTTCACGGGCAACCTGTTAATTTAAAATCTCCCTTCACCTGTTATTTTTAGTCAATGATGGTGTATTTAAGGGGGGTTTTATGTCTCGGGAAATTAAAATCCGTTCCCGTTTTCTGCTTTTTTTTATTCTGCTGGGAATCGGACTTTTCAACCATTCTTCACGGGTTCTTGCACAGGATTCCCCGGTTCCAAATGAACCGGGCCAATTATGGTTGCTGATCGACCAGGCAAGGTTGCGCAATCCTGAAATTATTGCAGCCACAAAAAAGCTGGAAGCCCTCCAACAGGAAATTCAGCAGGAAAAAGCCTGGGAAGATCCGGAGTTTACCTTAACACAATATGAAGCCCCCTCCAATTTAGACTTAAGTCATCCCGCGCAAACCTGGTATGGACTCGGTCAGTCCTTTTCTTTTCCGGGAAAGCGTGCCCTAAAAGGAAAAATTGCAGAAAAAGAGGCTGAATATCAATACGAAATGCTTCAAACAACGATTAGAGAAGTTGTCTTTAAGCTTAAATCAGCCTATTACCGCCAGTTTTTTGCCAGTAAAGGAATTAATATTCATCTGGCGCATCAAACGCTTCTTGAGGAATTCACCCGAAGCGCCCAACAAAAATATGCTGCCGGATTCGGGAGTCAACAGGAGATTGTTAAGGCTGAAGTTGAACTCTCCAAACTTCATAACAGCCTGTTAGCCTTGGAAGAGGATAAAATCGAAGCAGAAACAACGTTAAATGCCATTTTAAACCAGCCAGCAGATGTTTTTCTTGAAACTTCGGAAGAGCCGGAGAATACCGAATTTAAGCACACCCTTGAAGAATTAATTCCCTCGGCTTTAAAAAACCGTCCTGAATTGCTGGCCGCCAATCTTCAGATTCAGAAAAAAGGGATCAGCCTTTCCTTAGCGGAAAAATATATCTATCCCGATTTTATGGCTGAATTGACGTATATGGAATCCCACAAAGGAGAGGAAAATAAATGGATGGCGATTGCCAAAATGAACCTCCCCTGGATCTTTAATCATAAATATCAGGCAAAAATCCGTCAGATCCGCCTGGAAAAAGAGGAGACTGAAGCGGAATTGAAGGGGATAGAGAATAAAACCCTGGCGGAATTAAGAATCCTCCACTCCAAAATTAAATCATTGGAGAAATCCCTGAATATGTACAGGAACGGGATTCTCCCCCAGGCTGAACAGTCCTTGAAGGCCTCCCAAATCGCTTATCAGTCCGGAAAGACCGATCTGTTGAATGTCATTGACAGCGAAAGGACTTTAAAAGATCTGGAGATGAATTACTTTGAAACGCTGGTCGATTTTAATCAGCGAATCAGTGAATTGGAAAAATTAACGGGAAAAGATTTGAATTAAACAAAGGAGACACTCAAATGAAAAGGGTATTGATTTATTCAGGATCGATTTTCCTCCTGATTCTTGTCGGAGGGAGTTTTTATTTCAGCTCTTCTTCTATGGAGAATATGCCCGAGGAGGGGAAGAAATCAGGCGTGGAGACCGGAATGCCGGTTCAGATCTCGCCTGAAAAAAGACAAATGATCGGAGTGAAAACAGGTCTTGTCGAAAAGCGTTCGCTGGATACGATTATCCATGCCGCGGGGACGGTTGATTATAACGAAAAAAAAATCAGCCAGATTCAATTACGGGTTTCGGGATGGATAAAAGAACTTTATGTCAACTCAACAGGACAGCAGATCAATAAAGGAGAACCCCTTTTTCAACTCTACAGTCCGGATCTTTTTGCGACCAAACAGGAGTATCTGCTGGCCAAAGAGACTTTTAGCCGGATCAAAGAGAGTCCCATGATCCATGTCCGGGAAGGGGTTCAGTCCCAGATTGAATCGGCAAGAGCGCGGTTATTGTTATGGAACTTGACTGAGGAGCAGATCGACCGGTTAGACGAGGAAGAGGATATGAAACCGGAAACAGTCCTTTATTCTCCTGTCAAAGGGTTTGTGACTAAAAAAGCGGCGGTCAAAGGACAATATGTGACGCCTGAAATGGTGCTGTACGAAATTGCGGATATCTCCTCTGTCTGGGTCTATGCGGATATTTATGAATCCGATCTGGGCTACATCCAACAGAATCAACAGGTCATGATTTCATTCACCGCTTATCCGGATAAGACCTTTTCCGGAAAAATTATTTACATCTCCCCAAATTTAAGCCCTGAAACAAGGACAGTCAAAGCCAGAATTGAATTGCCAAACCCTGGTTTACTTCTTAAACCGGGGATGTATGGCGATGTGGATATCCATATCAAGATCCCGAAGAGACTGGTTGTTCCTGTTGAAGCCGTTATCGATTCGGGGATGCGTCAACTTGCTTTTTTAGACCGGGGAAACGGAATCTTTGAGCCGAGGGAAGTCAAACTGGGAGCCCATCATGAAGGATATATCGAAGTGGTTTCCGGACTCAAAGAGGGAGACCCGATTGTGACATCCGCTACCTTTTTAATCGATTCCGAAAGCAAACTCATGTCGGCGGCCAATATGATGGGGGCGCTCGGAATGGGGGGCGTCAATATGGAAAAAGCCACCATGGGAAAAATGGAGACGGCGGGTATGGATATGAAAGGAATGGATATGGGCGGGATGGAGAAAAAGGATGAAATCCAGGCCATCCGGTCTAAAAAAGCCGGTCCATATGTTCTTAATCTGGAACTGACTTCCGATCCGCCTCGTGTCGGAGAAGATAAAATCTCTCTCAAGATCACAAATAACCAGAATCAAATCATTCGCGACGCGGAGGTGATTTTTTCCTACACGATGACCATGCCGGGGATGATGGTCGAAGAGGTCAAAGGATCGTTCGTAAAAGATACTTATGAGGGAAAAGTAAAATTCGCGATGGCAGGCGGATGGAAGATCGAGGTTTTGATTAAAAAAAAGGGGCAACCCGATGTCAAAGAATCTTTTATTTTTAATGTGAAATGAGTTTTTGCAGGGGGGGAGGCGGAGTCTGTTCCTATGATTGAAAGAATGATCGACTATTCAGGTAAAAATCCGCTCATTGTCCTTTTGGGAGTTGTTTTCCTCTCGGTATGGGGGTATTGGGCTGTTATCCATACTCCCCTGGATGCCATCCCTGATCTTTCCGATGTCCAGGTGATTGTCTATACCGAATGGGAAGGGAGAAGTCCCAATCTCATCGAGGATCAGATTACCTATCCCATTGTCACCTCCATGCTGGGGGCTCCAAAAGTTAAATATGTCAGAGGATCCTCAGACTTCGGATTTTCTTACGTCTACATTGTCTTTGAAGATGGAACGGATATGTACTGGGCCCGAAGCAGGGTGTTGGAGTTTATGAGCAAAGTTTCCGGGAAACTTCCGGAAGGGGTGCGTCCCGTTTTAGGACCGGATGCGACGGGGGTCGGGTGGGTTTATGAATACGCGTTAGTGGATCATTCTGGGAAACGGAGTCTGGCGGACATTCGGGCCTACCAGGATTGGACCCTGAAATATCAGCTCCAGTCGATTCCGGGAGTGGCGGAAGTGGCCTCCGTCGGAGGATTTGAGAAGCAATATCAGGTTCATGTCAATCCCCAGCGGCTCCTGGCATTAAATATTCCCTTTACGAGAGTGACCCAGGCTATTCGGATGGCCAATAAAGATGTCGGGGGACGTTCGATCGAATTAAGCGAACGGGAATATATGGTCCGGGGCCAGGGCTATATTAAAAGCCTGACCGATCTTGAATTGATTCCCCTGGGCGTCAGCAAGAGCGGAGTGCCCATTTTACTCAAAGATATCTCCCATGTGACCGTCGGTCCTGAAATGAGAAGAGGCGTCACGGAATTAAACGGCGAAGGAGAAGTCGTCGGCGGGATTGTGATTATGCGGTACGGTGAAAATGCCTTGAAAGTCATCGAACGGGTCAAGGAAAAAATAGCCGAGATTCAATCCGGTCTGCCGACAGGGCTTAAAATCGTTCCGACCTATGATCGTTCGGGTCTGATTTTACGGGCCATTGCGACACTGAAAGAAAAACTCATTGAAGTAACGCTGGTGGTGAGCGGGGTCACGATTATTTTTTTATTCCATTTCCGGTCAGCCCTCGTGGCGATTATCAGCCTTCCGATTGCCATCCTCCTCTCCTTTATCGCCATGTCTCTGCTTCATCTGACCTCGAATGTGATGTCTTTGGGAGGGATTGCCATAGCGATCGGGGCCATGGCAGATGGCGCCATTGTGATGATTGAAAATGCCCATCGGCGTCTTGAAGAAGAGCCTGAAAAAAAACGGTCAGAAGTGATTCTGGCGGCCGCCAAAGAATTGGGAAAACCGCTCTTTTTTTCACTCTTGATTATCACCGTTTCCTTTATGCCGATTTTTACGCTGGAGGCCCAGGAAGGAAGGCTTTTTAAACCTTTAGCGTTTACCAAAACCTTCTCCATGTTTTTCTCGGCGTTTCTTTCCATTACTCTGATCCCTTTGCTGATGGTCTTCTTAATCAGGGGAAAAATCACGCCTGTTGCCAAAAATCCGATTAACCGTTTTTTAATTCGCCTCTATGAGCCTGCTCTTCGGTTTGTTTTGAAACGCCCGGTGATCATCGTGGCATCAGCGGTGGCCCTGTTTTTTCTGACCATCCCCATTTTTTTGAAGATGGGGTCCGAGTTTATGCCCCCTTTAAATGAAGGGACCATTCTTTATATGCCGACTACCCTTCCGGGAATCTCTATTACGAAAGCCTCGCAGATTCTCCAGCAACAGGATGCTTTATTGAAGCGGATTCCGGAAGTGGAGACCGTTTTCGGAAAAATAGGACGGGCCGATACCTCAACCGATTCTGCCCCTATTTCAATGGGCGAAACCACCATTACTTTGAAACCGGAAGATCAATGGAGACCCGGAATGACGCAGGAGAAGCTCATCTCCGAGATGGACCAGGCCGTCCGTTTTCCGGGAATCCCCAATATTTTTTGGATGCCGATTCAAACCCGGACGGAAATGCTGGCAACCGGGGTGAGGAGCGCCCTTGGAATTAAAATCTATGGGAAGGATCTGGATGACATTAACCGTATTGGAAGTGAAATTGAAGGGGTGCTGAGCGGAATTCCAGGAACGCGGAGCGCTTTTTCTGAAAGGGTCAGCGGCGGCTATTTTATTGATTTTAAAATCGACCGGCAGAAGGCGGCCCGGTACGATCTTTCTGTTTCGGATATTGAAGAGATCATCGAATCCGCGATCGGAGGGGTGAATGTGACCACGATTATTTCCGGCCGGGAAAGGTATTCCGTCAATGTCCGGTACCCGCAGGAATTGAGAGATGATATCAATAAGTTAGGGAGAGTTCTGGTCCCTGCCCCGACAGGGGTTCAGATTCCAATGGTTCAATTGGCGGATATTTCAATATCCACAGGGGCTCCCATGATCAAGGATGAGAATGGTTCCCTTGCGGGGATCGTTTATGTGGATGTCACCGGGCGAGACCTGGGAGGGTATGTTCAGGAGGCTAAAGAAAAGATTTCCCAAAAAATAGACCTGAAAGGGACGACATTAGGCTGGGTCGGTTCTTATCAATATCTTTTAAGAGCAAAAGAACGATTTAAAATTATTATTCCATTGACCCTTCTGGCCATCTTTGTCTTGCTTTATTTAAATTTTAATTCAATCAGCAGGTCCTTTCTGGTTCTTTTAACGGTTCCTTTTTCTTTAATCGGAGGAGTGCTTCTCCTTTATATCCTGAATCTTTTTTCGTTGCATTACAACCTGAGCGTCGCCGTCTGGGTCGGTTTTATTGCTTTAGCAGGGGTAGCAACCGAGATCGGGGTGATTATGATTGTTTATCTGGACCAGGCTTTAAAGACCCGGCAAGAAAAAGGAAGCCTGGAAAATGAAACAGAATTAATTGAGGGAATCGTTGAAGGGGCTGTGAGACGGATCCGTCCGATTGTCATGACGGCAACGGCGATTATAGCGGGGTTGGTCCCTATTTTGTGGAGTCACGGAACCGGCGCCGAGGTGATGAAACGGATCGCCGTCCCGATGGTGGGAGGAATGGTGTCTACCACGTTCTTAACCCTTTTTGTTATTCCAGCCATTTATCTTGTCTGGCAAAGGAGAAAATTTAAAAAATTCGAAAAAAGAGTTTGAAGAGAAGAAACGGGATATTTGATAGAGAGACTCCCGTTTGAGGTGTCTTGAAAAAAATCCGGTTCGAGCTTGCTGATCCCTCCTTTCTATGTTATATATCCTGTTGTTATTTCGTAAAAAAAATTAAATTATTTCCTTTTCATCAGATGGAGAAATGAAAGTTAAAAAAGAAGAGAAAACACCGGTTCCCGGCGTTTTTAAAACCGGTTCCATTGGCTTGATTGGACGGCCTAATGTGGGAAAGTCGACGCTGTTAAATCGAATTCTGGGAGAAAAACTGGCGATTGTTTCAGATAAACCGCAGACCACCAGAAATCGAATCCTGGGAATCAGAACCGATCCGGATGCTCAATTTTTGTTAATCGATACCCCCGGTCTCCATAAACCTAAATCCAAGTTAAACGAATCGATGGTGCGAAATGCGGTTAATGTCATTTTGGAAGCGGATTTGATTTTCTTGTTGATGGAAATGGGAAAAAAGGGATTGGCGATGGACGCCGATTTGGTCGAATTTGTCAGGAAAGATCAAAAAAAAGGGGCTCAGGACCAGGGGAAACCCATTTTTTTGGTCATCACCAAGGCCGATCTCGTCTCAAGGGAAGAACTCCTTCCCGTGATTGGCGAAATAACAAGAACACACTCTTTCAATGAAATTATTCCGGTTTCGGCGTCAAAAAATGAGAATATTGACCACCTTATGAATGTTGCGAAGGCCTATCTGCCGGAAGGACCTCCGCTTTTCCCGGAGGATGAATACACCGATCAACCGCTTCGTTTTATTGCCGCTGAGGTTATTCGGGAAAAAATTATTCAGAAAGTCTACCAGGAGGTCCCTTATTCGGTTGCCGTAAAGATCGAAACCTATGAGGAAAAACCCGAAAAAAATCAGGTTTCGATTAAGGCGGTCATCTATGTTGACCGGGCTTCTCAAAAAGGGATTTTAATCGGACGAAGAGGCGAATCGTTAAAAAAGATTGGAACCGAAGCCCGCCTGGAGCTGGAAAAAATAATCGGAAGAAAAGTCTACCTTGAAACCTGGGTAGAAGTCAGTGAAAACTGGAAAAATAACGATCAAATTTTGAAAAGTCTCGGATATGAGTAACGGTTCGGTTTATGTCAGCGAATTGCTTGGAATTCCGGTTCTCGACCAATCGGGTGAAGAAATCGGGCGGGTAAAAGATTTTTTCATTGCGGGCGGAGAAATATTTCCGAAGGTTTCATCCATTTTATATGGTTTCCGCAAAGACTATATTTTACCCTGGGAAATGGTTCTGATTTATAACCGCCGGTTTATTTCAACAAAAGTTTCAAAATCCGACCGGATGCCCGTTGAGCTCACCCGCCAGGAAATTCTGATTAAAAGGGATATTTTGGATAAACAAATTGTCGATATCCACGGGGCCAAGGTCGTAAGGGTAAACGATCTGGAACTTCAGGATATTAAAGGAACCCTGTCGCTGACTTCAGCCGACGTTGGCGTGGGGGGGATTTTAAGAAGACTGTTAGGCGGAAAAACCCGGGAGTGGTGGCGAAAAAAATTCGATGAAAAGGGATCTAAGAATCTCATCAGCTGGGCGTTTGTGGGGCCGATTCAACCTCAACTAAGAAGGCTCGAATTAAATATTTCCCGCCAAAAGGTGGCACAGCTTCTCCCTCAGGACATCGCCCATATCATGGAGCAGGTCTCGATGAAAGAAAGAGAACTGTTGTTTAAGTCCCTTGATAAAAATACGGCTGCCAGGACCTTGTCTGAATTGGACCCCGATACGCAGGTGAAAATCGTCGAGAAAATGGATCGGGGAGAGGCATCGGATATTCTGGAAATCATGCCCCCCGATGAAGCGGCAGACGTTCTGGGAGATTTGTCCGAAAAGAGCGCCCAGCAAATTATTCAGGCAATGGAAAAAGAAGAGGCCGCGGAGCTTCAGGAATTGCTGGAGCATCAGGAAGATACGGCGGGCGGGATGATGACCACCGAGGTTTTTACGGTCTCTCCGGATTTTACCTGTGACGAAGCCATCTTGAAAATAAAAGAAACAGGCCGTGAAGTTGAAACCATTTACTATCTTTATGTGATTGATGAACAAAGCACATTACTGGGAATCTGTTCGTTACGGGATTTGTTGCTCTCCCGCTGGGATCAAAAAATATCGGTTGGGATGACGACCCATATTAAATTTGTCGCGCCCCATTCGCCCCAGAGGGAAGTGGCCTCGTTGATTTCTAAATATAACCTTTTAGCCATTCCGGTTTTGGATGAAGAAAAAAAACTTCTCGGGATTGTCACGGTAGATGATGTGGTGGACCTGCTCATGAGCTATTACCTTCGAAATACTTAAATTTCATTCTGTCTGACTTATGAATCGGAAAAAAATCCTTTTATTTCTTTCAATCATTGGCCCGGGGATTATTACAGCCAATGTCGACAATGATGCGGGTGGAATAACCACTTACTCCCTTGCAGGCGCTCAATTTGGCTATTCCCTTCTCTGGACGTTGATTCCCATAACGGTTGCCCTGATTATTATTCAGGAGATGGCCTCCCGCATGGGTGTCGTTACGGGTAAAGGGCTGGCTGATTTAATTCGTGAAAATTATGGGATTAAGGTCACTTTTTACCTGATGATTCTTCTCCTTTTGACTGATTTGGGAAATACAGTCGCAGAATTCGCCGGATGGGCGGCGGCCATGGAAATTTTCGGAGTCAATAAATATATTTCCGTCCCTATTGGCGCCCTGCTAATCTGGTGGCTTGTGGTTAAGGGGACCTACCGGACCGTTGAAAAGGTCTTTTTAGTCGCCTGTACGATTTATGTGACCTACATTATTTCCGGTTTTTTGGCTCATCCGCCATGGAAGACCATCCTGGTTCAAACGGTTGTTCCGCAAATTTCGTTTCAGACCGATTACTTGATCATGCTGATCGGCGTCATCGGCACGACCATCGCTCCATGGATGCAGTTTTATCTGCAATCAGCAATCGTTGAAAAAAGGGTAGAAATTCAGCAATACAGGATTTCAAGACTCGACGTGATTTTAGGGTGTGTTTTTACCGATGTTGTGGCCTTTTTTATCATTGTGGCCTGTGCCGCAACTTTATTCGAAAATCATATCACGGTGGAAACAGCCAAAGATGCCGCCCTGTCGTTAGCGCCGCTTGCCGGAAAATTTGCAGCTGAACTTTTTGCGTTCGGTCTTGCAAACGCCTCATTGTTTGCGGCTTCGATTTTACCGTTAGCCACGGCTTATTATGTCTGTGAAGGATTTGGATGGGAGGCCGGAATTAATAAAACGTTTAAAGAAGCGCCTCAATTTATGTGGCTTTACACCGGGTTGATCGTTATCGGAGCCGTCAGCATTTTAATTCCAAACGCGCCTTTATTGAAAATCATGTTTCTTTCGCAGGTAGCAAATGGAATAATGCTTCCTTTTGTTCTTATTTTTATGATTCTCCTGATCAACGATCCCTATTTAATGGGTAATTACACGAACCCGCGTTTCCTTAATCTCATTACCTGGGTGACGGTTTCCATATTGATTGTATTGACGTTTTTACTTTCCGCCGCCCTTTTATTTCCTAACCTGGCAAATCGTTTCGGGCCTTGAAGCCGCCCTATTCCGGAGCAAATCGTGCCTTTAATTGAAACCGACGCTATCGTCATCAACTCTTTGAAACTGGGAGAGGCTGACAAGCTTGTGACCTTTTATTCTTCAAAACTGGGCAAGATAAAAGTGGTCGCCAAGGGCGCCAGGAAAATGAAAAATAAATATGGAAGTTCGCTGGAGCCCTTCACTTTTGGACACCTGGTCATTTACGATAAAAACCCCCAGGTCATGTATCGTTTGTTTCAATCCGATATTATTGAGTCTTTTCAGAAATTAAGATCGGATTTTGATAAGATTATCTATACTTCCAATTTTTGTCTGCTTGTGGAATCTTTATCGCCGGAGGGCGATCCCTCTCCCTCCATTTTCAATCTATTTCTTAAATTATTGGATTACTTGAAAAGTTTTAATGCCACACCGAATGTCATTAACCTTTTTAAAACCAAGCTTATCGGATATGCCGGCTACGAAATGTGTCTGGACCGGTGCGTGAAATGTCGCGAATCCCAACCTCAAGTTAGTTTTTCTCCCATTTTGGGTGGAATTGTCTGTTCTTCTTGCCTTCCAATAAATTGCGGACAATCGTTCCCGGTATCGATGGCTGCCCAGGCGATATTAAAGAGGACCTTTAAATTGGATCCTGATCTGGTACAGAGAATTAAGCCGTCAGAGGAAGTGATTAAAGAAATTAGCCGCATTTTAGATATCTTTATTTTTCACATATTGGGCAAAAAATTTCCGTCAATTTGAATTGTTTTGGCCTCGATGAGGTTTATCTATTAAAACCCCTTATTTATGAGTAAGTTAGGGATCATTTTATGATGTTTATTTCGGTCTTTATCTTGCATAATATATCTAGATGATATTACTCTCAATCCTCCGGATTCCAAAAACCCTTGCTCCAATTTGTTTTTTTCTTTTCTTCGTATTGTTGACAGGGTGTGGAAAAGAAGACCCGGCGCCCCCCGCGGTTCAAAATACAACGACAGATCAGATTGTTATCCTTCAGACGAATCCTCCCGCCGGGGGGGGGCAGACAGGCTCAGGCGCCATCTCAGGGGTTAAAATTTCATCCGTGCCTCTTCCTCAACCCCTTTTTCAAACCTCGAGTGTCACCTATACAGATTCTATTTCCGGGCTTTCTTATATTTATGTGCTCGGAGGCGCTTATTATGATTCTACCCTTTCAACCGATCCGATCAACGTTGATACGGTCTATAGATATTTGGTTTTGGTTCAACCAACAACTGTCGTGCTTTCTGACTTTGCGGTTGAAAAAAATAGATTGCCCGTTTCATTGCGAGGCCATTCCAGTATCATTTATAACAATGCTATTTATGTCATCGGGGGTATTGGGATGGGGTTTCAGAAAACAATTTACCGGGCGGCCATTACCATGGATAGCTCGGTTAAACCGCCCGTTCCTTTATTAGGTCCATGGCAATGGGTCGGAGATCTCCCGGTTGAAGAGACCGGACAGGCTTCTGTCGTATTGGGGAATAGATTATATGTGGTCGGTGGGGTTGAATCGGGGTTTCCACCGCCGAATTGCAGCCCTAATTGCGTCGGTTCGCAGAGTACAGTGTTTTCAGAAAAAATCTACGGCTACAATCTTACGACGGATTTAACCGGTCCCGGTTATTCCGTTTCTTCTGTATACCGCTACACGATGCCAAAAAAGCTTTATACGGCGGCAGCTGTCGCGGATGCAAGTCGCCTCTGGGTTATGGGAGGATGGGATGGAATTCAAAATTCAAATACGGTCTATACGTTTGATGCCAATGTTTTTAGTGGCGCTCTGAGTTGTAGCCCCAGTTCTTGTGTTCCGGGGGAACTACCCAACGGAGTGGGGATTAGTAAGGCTGTTGGCTTGTATTTACAGGATATCCAAAAATTTTCCGGAATCTTTCTCTTAGGGGGTGTTTCAGGAACTCTCAATACACCTGAAATTATCCGAAGGGAGGTCTTTTCGTCGACGCCAGCTTCTCTTTTAACCTGGAACCAGGAAATTTCTTTACCCAAACCGGTCACCTATTTTTCCGCAACAAGCGCTCAGGGTGCAATTTTTGTCATTGGCGGCCTTCAAACAGGTCCATAATTTCTAAGGTCTTAACCTTTTTTTCCGCGCCCGGCCCCTTACGGCTATTGTTTGGCTGACGCCTGACGATTTTTTTGCTGTCCATTTCCATTGACGGTTTTTTTTAATCTTGTTATATTGAAAATAATGATGTTTTAATAAAATTTAATTTTTTTTAATTTTGTGGAAGGAATTTTATGAAAGAGAATAAGGCTCCCAGGCGGGAAGAAGTTTCAAAACCCTTAATAGCCGAAAGAAGGCAGTCTCAACGAATTCCTCTCGTTATTATGGAGGTGAGAGGAAAACAATCTGATCGTGTCTTTTTAGCCTATGCGAATGATATCAGCGCGGGGGGGCTCTCTCTCACGACTGAAAATCGTTTAAACGTGGGCGACCGGGTTCCAATCGAAATGGTCCTGCCAGATAATAAGACGGTAATGACCTGCATTGGCGAGGTGATGTGGAAAAAAGAAATCATGAAAGGTGGTATCATTTCTCAAGGGGTTGGCGTTCGTTTTCATGATTTGGAAGATGGAAAGAAAAAAGTAATCAATAAAATGATTTCCTCGACCGACAAAAAGGGATCGAAAAAATGAGCAAAAGCGATCAGCGAGTCAAACGAAGCGATCGAAGGGAGGATGAGGAGCGCCGGGTCAGGGAACGGAGAGACGGAGAGAGAAGAGAGGGAGAAAGACGTCTGGATACCTGCCCTGCCTGCTTTAGAATTTTAAACGCGAAAGGATATTGTTATTACTGTAAAACTCGCGTTGTCAAAATCAATTGAAGAGATTTTCAACCCTTATTTTTTTAAATGTTATTTTTTTTTACGGATGTTTTTCATCCCATCCCATCCGGATTTCTAACGAACCTTCCCGATGCGTAGAACCCGAAGCGGCCGAGAAACTAAAATACCCCATAAGTCAATCCCCGGAAAATACAAAATGGTGCAAGGGAATTGCGTCCTGGTACGGCAGGGATTTTCATGGACGAAAAACCAGCAGCGGCGAAGTTTATAATATGTACGGCCTGTCAGCGGCCCACCGGACCCTTCCTCTCGGAACATTTCTTAAGGTCATCTCTGTTGAAAATGAGAAATCTGTTATTGTTAAAGTAAATGATCGGGGACCTTTTGTTGCCGGCCGGATTCTTGACCTCTCTTTTGGAGCGGCCTCGGTTCTCGGGATGGCGCAAAAAGGAACGGCGGAGGTGATGTTCGGGGTCGTTCAAACTCCGGCGACTGAAACAAAATCCTTTTTTACCGTTCAGGCGGGGGCTTTTTCAATTAAAGAAAATGCCGTGTTTTTTCAGCAGAAGCTGGTCCGTCAATACCGGCAAACGGTCCGCCTGATCCCGTTTGAAGGTCTTTCCGGGATGGTTTATCGGGTTAGATTAGGCGTATACCAGAAAGAAGATGAGGCCGAAAAAGCGGCTAGCCTCCTGCAAAAGGAAAATGGTATTATTCCGTTTGTTCTAAAAGAAGAACAAATTCACTAAAAGATGAAAGGGTCTCAAAACGAAGTGAAGAATCAGCCTATTTTAAATAAGAAAACAGTCTTGACTGCCGACCAGCGTGGGTTCACTTTAATTGAAATGCTGATTGTCATCACCATTTTGGGCATCCTTATTTCGGTTGCCGCCCCGTCCTACAAATCGGCCACGGTTACCGCCAGTGAAGCGGCCCTCAAAAAAGATCTTTTTATTATGAGAGATGTGATTGACCAATATTACAGTGACCATGGAAAATATCCTTCCACACTCCGCTCCCTGGTGGACGACGGCTATATCCGAAATATTCCAAAAGACCCCATGACTCAATCCGCGGAAACCTGGGTAGAAGTGCCGGCAGAGGCTGAAGATGGGGGAGTTTATGATCTGCACAGCGGAAGCGATCTGGCAGGTCTCGATGGCACCGCTTATAATATTTGGTGACTGAAAAACCGTTCGGTTTTAGCGTTGGGCTTAAAAACCCAAGAACAGAGTTAGAAAGCTGTCATTGCGAGCGAAGCGAAGCAATCTCAAGACTTTACGATAAGATTGCCACGCACCCTTCGGTGCTCGCAATGACATGATTAATAAGTGGGTGCGAAGTCTATCGCTGTTCTTGGGTAAAAACGTAGAGTTTGACAAGTCCTGTATTTATCCTTTATTATGAAGTATTTATGAAATTAATCTTTGTTTATAATGGTGACATTTGAGGAATTTTTATAGAATCAATCAACTTCCGCCCTATGTGCTGAGTACCGTGACCGCCATGAAGGTGGAGGCGAGAAAAAAAGGGGAAGATATTATCGAC
Source organism: Nitrospirota bacterium (assembly GCA_016178585.1). NCBI lineage: Bacteria > Pseudomonadati > Nitrospirota > Nitrospirota bacterium. The sequence continues at coordinate 14,265 of JACOTA010000075.1, read as the reverse complement.
TTTGGGATGGGAAATCCCGACATGCCGACCCCGCAGCATATTGTCGATAAAATGGTGGAGGCAACCCAGGACCCTCGAAATCATCGCTATTCTCTTTCTAAAGGAATTTTTAAGCTTAGAAAAGCGATAACAGACTGGTATCAAAGGCTTTATGGGGTAAAACTTGACCCGGAAACTGAGGCGATTGTCACCATCGGGTCCAAAGAGGGGATTTCTCATCTGGCGCTCGCAATCGTTGAACCGGGTGAGACGGTTTTAATACCAGGTCCGACTTACGCCATTCATGCCTACAGCATGATCATTGCGGGAGCCAGGATCGTTCAATTTCCTCTTAAACCGGGGGGTGACTTTTTTGCTTCTCTGGTCAACGCTTATGAAAGTTCTCCTTCGAAGCCGAAAATTTTAGTTCTCAATTTTCCTCACAATCCGACGACGGCCGTCGTTGATCTCGCGTTTTTTCAAAAAGTGGTTGAATTTGCGAAAGAAAATGATTTAATTGTCATTCATGATCTGGCGTATGCCGATTTGGTCTTTGAAGGGTATAAAGCTCCGAGTTTTCTTCAGGTTCCCGGGGCAAAAGATGTCGGGGTGGAATTTTATACCCTTTCGAAAAGTTACAATATGCCTGGGTGGAGAGTTGGATTTTGTGTTGGAAATAAAGAAATTATCGGTGCGCTGGCGAAAATAAAGAGCTATCTCGATTACGGAATTTTTCAACCGGTTCAAATCGCCAGCATCATTGCGCTAAACGGCCCCCAGGAATGCGTCAAAGAGGTCGTTGAAACCTACCAGAAACGGAGAAATGTTCTGGTCAAAGGCCTTAACCGTATTGGATGGAAGGTGGAGATGCCCGTGGCGACCATGTTTGTGTGGGCCCCTATACCTGAACCGTTTAATCAATTAGGGTCTCTGGAATTTTCAAAACTGCTCCTCTCCAAGGCAAAAGTGGCGGTTACGCCGGGCGTTGGATTTGGGGAAATGGGAGAAGGATACGTCCGGTTTGCGCTTGTCGAAAATGAACATCGTACCCGGCAGGCCATCTCCGGAATCAAAAAGGTTCTTCAAAAACATAAACCATGAATTCCGCACACAAAGATAAGATACGAGTTGGATTGATCGGTCTGGGAACCGTGGGTGGAGGTGTCGCCCGGATTCTTCATGAAAACGCCGCATTGATCGAAAAACGGGTGGGTGTCCCCATTATCCTTTCGATGGCGGCTGATCTGGATCAGAAAAAAAAGGCCCTCCTTCCTTCTCCTGACACTTATTTTGTCACAGATTTTAAAAAGGTAGTTGACGATCCTCAAATAGATATCGTGGTTGAGCTCGTCGGCGGATTTGAACCCGCCAAAACGATCCTGTTAAGCGCGTTAAAAAAAAATAAGCATGTTGTTACGGCCAATAAGGCGCTTTTGTCTGAGCAGGGAGAAGAAATTTATAAACAGGCCCAGAAAATGGGTTTGGATGTCGGATTTGAAGGGAGCGTCGCCGGGGGCATTCCCATCATCCGCATCTTAAAAGAAGGTCTAGCCGCGAACCGGATTGAATCTTTTTATGGAATCATCAACGGGACATCGAATTACATTCTAACGAAAATGACCGAAGAAAGACTTCCCTTTAATACGACGCTGTCCGAGGCCCAGCGGCTGGGTTACGCGGAAGCCGATCCGACGTTTGACATTCAGGGAATTGATTCTGCTCATAAACTTTCTATCCTGGTGACGCTTGCCTACGGAACCCCGGTGAACTTTAAGGATATTTATACTGAAGGGATCACCCAGATCACTCCTCTGGATATTGAATATGCGCGGGAATTTGGCTTTAAAATCAAGCTTCTTGCGATCGCGAAAAGAAAAGGTGATGAAATTGAGGCGAGGGTACACCCCACAATGGTTCAGGAGAGCGAAATGATTGCATCCGTCAATGGTGTTTTTAACGCGATTTACCTCGTGGGAAACGCCATCGGCCAAACGATGTTTTATGGAAAAGGCGCGGGAGATCTTCCGACAGGAAGCGCCGTCGTCAGTGATTTAATTGACATTGCCCGCAACATTCTTCAAAATTCCTCAGCCGGTCCAAAACATCCTCGTGTCAGGGTCCCGCTGTTGTCGTTTTTACCGGAAGAAAGAAAGCCGCTTAGAATCAAGTCAATCGAAGAAATCGAAAGCCTTTATTACGTCCGTTTTATGGTGCTGGATAATCCGGGAGTTTTGTCCCATATTTCCGGAATTTTAGGGGAACATCAGATCAGCATCTCCGCAGTGATTCAAAAAGGGAGACTGGCGGGAGAAACAGTTCCAGTGGTCATGATGACCCATCTCTGTCTGGAGCGGAATATCCGTTTGGCGCTTGAAAAAATCGACGAACTTCCTTATGTATCGGAGAAAACGTTGTTTATAAGAGTTGAAGGAGAAGAATTTTAAGTGAAACAGGCTTGGAAAGGTCTCATCCACGAATATAAAGAGTATCTGCCGGTTACGGAACACACGCCGATTGTGACGCTGAACGAAGGAAATACTCCCTTGATTCGCTGTTATAATTTAACGCGTCATTTAAGACTCCCGATTGAACTTTATTTAAAGTTCGAAGGATCAAATCCAACAGGTTCCTTTAAGGACCGGGGAATGACAATGGCCATTTCAAAGGCAGTTGAAGCCGGTTCTCAGGCGGTTATTTGCGCGTCTACGGGAAACACTTCGGCTTCGGCCGCGGCTTATGGTGCAAGGGCCGGAATCAAGGTCTTTGTTTTGATCCCTGAAGGAAAAATAGCGCTTGGAAAATTAGCGCAGGCCATGATTCATAAGGCGATCGTCGTTCAGGTCCAGGGCAATTTCGACGAAGCCCTGACCATTGTCAAAAAAGTGTCTGAAAAATTTGCCATTACCCTGGTGAATTCCATTAATCCCTATCGATTGGAAGGGCAGAAAACCGGAGCTTTTGAAGTTTGCGATCAATTAAGGGATTCGCCGACCCATCATTACCTCCCTGTGGGAAATGCCGGAAACATTACCGCATACTGGAAAGGGTATAAAGAATATCAGGCGAAGGGTCATATCGCCCAGTTGCCTAAAATGATGGGTTACCAGGCGGCCGGCGCCGCTCCAATCGTCATGGGGCATGTGATTCAGAAACCTAAAACCATTGCGACAGCGATCCGAATTGGGAACCCGGCTAGCTGGAAATCCGCCCTTCAGGCCGTTGAAGAATCAAAGGGTGAAATTAACCTGGTCACCGATGAAGAGATTGTTGAGGCTTACCGTCTTATTGCGGGAAAAGAAGGGGTGTTCTGTGAACCGGCTTCTGCGGCTTCTTTTGCGGGGGTTATTAAATCTTTTAAGAATGGCTATTTAAAAGAAGGAGACGTTGTGGTTTGCACCTTGACCGGACATGGTTTAAAAGATCCTGATATTGCAGTGTCGGTTGCCCAAAAACCGACAACGGTTAGGGCCAATTTTGAAGAGGTCGTTAAAGTATTAGGATATTAAGTGAAGCAACTGGCTATGCCAGTGACGGACTTGGGAATGGTCGTAGTTAGACCGAGCGGGGCGAAGGGATGCGCGTTGGCACGAGAAAGTGCCAACAAGTTTGTGCATGGGTGCGAGACAGTGAGCACCCCGGATCATTGAGAGTGAATTTTTCGAAGGCCCCTGAATAAGAAAAGGAAAAATGAAATGAAATATCTTGCAGTCCTGGTCAGCGGATTAGATCCCTGCCTGTTAAATCAGAATCTGGAAAAAGACGCTCCGCAACTCAAACAGCTTCTGGACCAGGGGTTTTCGGGAAAACTTCAGGCGGGAACCGATATTTCGACCCGGGATGAATATATTTCGTTCCTGCCCGTTTTGGGTTACGATCCCGGGCTTTATTATAAGGGCGAGGGCTCGCTCCTTGCCGCAAGAGCCGGCGTCCATTTGGAAAAAGATGATGTCGCTTTTTGCTGCGACCTGGTGACTTTAAAACATCAGAAAGAAGGGTATACCTTTCAAAAATTTGGTCCAAAAATTGTCATGGAAAATTTACCGGAAGACGCTCTTTCTGATGAAGAAGGAAAAGAGCTCATCCGGGAAATTAACGAACAGTTTGGCACCGAATCGATTGTTTTTTACCCGGTGAAAAATACCTCCCATTTAATGGTCTGGGTCGCGGGAAAATCGAAATTTCAAATGGCGCTTCCAAATGAGATGATAGGAAAACCGCTTTCTTCCTGTCTTCCCAGGGGGGACGGCGCAAATACGCTCATCCGCTGCATGGAGGTGGCGAGCCAGTTTCTTCAACAACACCCCATTAATGAAGAACGGGTCTCACAGGGAAAACAGCCCGCCAATGGAATCTGGTTTTCCAGACCGGGGAAAGCCATGGAATTACCCGCGTGGGAAGACCTTTATGAGCTTAGAGGAACCATGATTGCGGACGATGACCTGATTCAGGGGATTGGGCAACTCACCGGATTTTCCAGGGTTGAATACGCTGAAACAGGAACCCAAACGTTGAAGGACCGGTGTTCCTTAAAGGCTAAAGCGGTAATCAAAACGCTGACCGGACACGATTTTGTATTCGTTCATCTTCGAATCGATAAAAATGAAAAAGAAGGCGCTGTCCAGGCGATAGATCAACTCTTCCTGGCTCCCGTCCTGGAGCAATTAAGGCAAAACTCCGACTGGAGGGTTCTTTTTATGGAGACCGCTCCATTTTCCGATTTTCCGAGACCCATGACCCCCGGGCCGATTGAAAAGGAAATATCCTTTCTGATTTCTTCGCCCGGTCAGCAAAAAAAAACCGGACTGGCCTTTCAGAAAGTTTTTCAGTTAATGCCCCGCTTTATCAACGGGGGCCCCTGGGATTAAAATGGGTTTAGTTGTCCATAAATATGGCGGGACCTCGGTTGGCACACCGGAGCGGATTAAAAACGTGGCGAAAAGGGTAGCCGCCGCCAGGAAAAAAGGGGATGATATCCTGGTTGTGGTTTCGGCGATGAGCGGAGAAACCGACCGTTTATTAAAACTGGCTCATCAGATTTCAAATAATCCTGACGACAGAGAAGTCGACATGCTCCTTTCGACGGGAGAAAGAGTGACCATCGCGCTTTTGGCCATGGCGCTTCAGGATTTGGGATTAAAGGCCAGATCTTTTACCGGAAGACAGGTCGGCATCATCACCGATAGCGTTCACACAAAAGCGAGGATCGAAAAAATTACCGCTGAACGAATTTATGAGGCCTTGAAGGAAGGAATTATTCCCGTCGTCGCGGGATTCCAGGGAATCGATGACCGGTCGGATGTCACCACTTTGGGAAGAGGGGGCTCGGATACGACCGCGGTTGCTCTGGCAGCCGCTTTAAAAGCCGATGCCTGTGTCATCTTTACCGATGTGGAGGGTGTTTATACGACCGACCCCAATATCTGTGTTTCGGCGCGAAAACTGGAAAAGGTTTCTTATGAAGAAATGCTGGAATTCGCCAGTTTGGGCGCGAAAGTTCTGCAAACGCGTTCAGTCGAATTTGCCATGAAATATAATGTGCCGGTTCTCGTTTGTTCAAGCTTTAACGATAAGAGCGGTACATGGGTTACCCGAGAGGATCATTCAATGGAACAGGTTGAGGTTTCTGGAATCGCTTTTGACAAAAATCAATCAAAAATTACGATGACGGGGGTCCCGGACCGGCCGGGAATTGCTTCTAAAATATTTGGGGAAATTGCGGCTGCGAATATTGTCGTTGATATGATCATCCAGAATGTGAGTCAGGATGGTTTAACCGACATTTCCTTTACGGTTCCCAAAGGCGACTTAAAGGAAGCGACTTTGATTGTCTCTAAAATCGCGAAGGAAATCGGGGCCGGAGAGCTGCAAACTCAGGAAAATATCGCGAAAGTTTCAATCGTAGGGGTCGGAATGCGGTCTCATTCGGGTGTTGCCTCAAAAATGTTTTCCACACTGGCTTCCGAAGGGATCAATATTATGATGATCAGCACGTCGGAAATTAAAATCTCCTGTGTGACCGATTCAAAATATACCGAACTGGCCGTCAGAGCCTTACATGAAGCGTTTAACCTTGGAAGGGATCCCTCCCAGAACCCGAAAGCGGGATAAAATCATTCATGCGTTTTGTGGAAATATATGACACAACTTTAAGGGACGGCGCTCAAGCGGAAGATATCTCCTTTTTACTGGAAGATAAACTTCGGATTACCGAAAAACTTGACGAGCTTGGAATTCCTTTTATTGAAGGGGGATGGCCCGGCGCCAATCCAAAAGACATCGATTATTTTAAGGAGGTTAAAAAGCTTTCCTTGAAAAACGCCACCGTTGTCGCTTTTGGGTCAACCCGGAAGGCCGGCAACCCGGTTTCGAAAGACCCGAATCTTCACGAGCTGATCAAGGCGGGTACCTCGACCATCACGATCTTCGGTAAAAGCTGGAATCTTCATGTAGAAGCCGCCCTGAATATTTCTTTAAAGAAAAATCTGGAGCTGATTTATGATTCCGTCGCCTACCTGGTTTCAAAGAAAAAAAGAGTCTTTTATGACGCGGAACATTTTTTTGACGGGTATAAGGCGAATCCCGATTACGCCATCCAGACCTTGAAAAAAGCGGAAGAGGCGGGAACAGAATGTATTATTTTATGTGACACCAACGGCGGAACCATGCCCTGGGAGGTGAAGGAAATTTTTCGCGCGGTTGACCGTGAAATCAAAATTCCCCTGGGCATACACACCCATAACGATTCGGAAACCGCGGTGGCTAATGCTCTCGTGGCCGTTGAGTTAGGGGCCACGCAGGTTCAGGGGACCATTAATGGTTTCGGAGAGCGTTGCGGAAACGCCAACCTTTGTTCTTTGATTCCAAACTTAAAATTAAAAATGAAAGTCGGGTGCCTTTCGGATGAACAGATGACTCATCTGATGGAAGTTTCCCGGTTTGTCAGTGAAATAGCAAATTTGCCCCATTATAAGAGGCAAGCCTATGTGGGTGAAAGCGCCTTTGCCCATAAAGGGGGAATCCATGTCCATGCCATCCGTAAAAAAGCCGAAACCTACGAACATGTGCTTCCGCAATTGGTAGGAAATCAGCAAAGGATCCTGATTTCGGACTATTCGGGTAAAAGCAATCTCTTACATAAGGCTGAAGATTACGGCATCAGGCTTGCTGATAAAAGTCAGGCGCTCCACGATCTTTTACAGAATTTAAAGGAGCTTGAAAATCAGGGTTATCAGTTTGAGGGGGCAGAGGCCTCTTTCGAATTGCTCATGAGAAAAACGGTTGGAAAGCATAAGCGGTTTTTTGATTTAATTAAATTCAGGGTCATTGTCGAAAAACAGATGGAGACCGGAGAAACGGTTTCAGAGGCGACGATCGAGCTTCAGGTAGGGAAAGAGGTTGAACATACCGCCGCTCTGGGAAACGGGCCGGTGAATGCCCTTGATAATGGTTTACGGAAGGCGTTAGAAAAGTTTTATCCGGCCTTAAAACATGTTAAACTGTTAGATTATAAGGTCAGAGTGCTTAGCGCGAGCGGGGGAACCCGGTCAAAGGTCAGGGTTTTAATCGAATCCGGGGATGAACACCGAAAATGGGGAACCGTCGGAGTGTCCGAAAATATCATCGAAGCGAGCTGGCAGGCGTTAGTCGACAGTATTGAATATAAGCTTTTAAAAAGTGGAGCAACCGGTTTTGCAGGTGCGAAAGCGAGCAAGGCGAGCGAGAGGGGGAAGCTTCGTCCGGCTTTGCCGGTGAAGGGGGCGACGTGAGCCCCTCTAAAAGACGCCCCTGAATAAAAGTGAAGCAACCCGGCTTTGCCGGTGCGAAACGCGGGGTTCGGGGGCATTGAGCGCAGTTTGCGAAGGCCCCCGAATAAAATAGAGGAAGAAAATGGTCATCGAAGAAGGGATCGTGGTTGAACAAAAAGACGGGCAGGTGTTAATTTCCATTGACCGTACCGAAGCCTGTGAAGGATGTCCAACGACAAATATTTGCAAGGCCGAAGGAAATAAAATGATTATGAGAGCCAAGGACACGATGGGCGCGGCCATTGGACAAAAAGTAAAAGTGGCGGTGGAGCCGGCAAATTTTCTTTATCCTGCCTTTTGGGTGTATGGATTTCCGCTCTTATCGTTAATCGGGGGGGGAACCGTCGGAAATCTTCTGTCGATCGGATTGTCGCTTGCTCGGCATAGCCAGTTGTTTTCAGCCCTGGGAGCCGTCGTCGGATTGGTCTTAAGCCTGTTTGTTGTCAAAAGATTTAATACCAGGCTTGAAAAGGGGTTGGAGTATCTTCCCGTCGTGATTGAGATAGAATCCTAAAATCGTCAGCTAAAATGACTGTTCAGAAGGAGCCAGGTGCGAGGCCGCAGCCTTGAGGACGACGCAGGCGTACGAAATTGGTACGTTGAGGAGACCGAAAGGCGAGAACGTAGCAGATGGCTCCTTATCAACAGTCAGAGTTTTAGAAATTGGCGATTGGCGGGTTCAGAATCATCTTTGCAGGCGTCGCCATATAACAATCTTTCCCGACGTAAAAAATCCCGCGAAGCTTTATCATGTCCTGATCGACAACCGTTGCATCAATCAAAACAACCCCGTCTTTTTTTCTTTTAACTTTCACATTATTCGGCGTAATCACAATCTGGTTTTCGTTATTATCATTAATGACCAGAACATTTTTAACGACCTGAACGATTTTTTTACCGTCCCGATTATAGCTCGAAGAGTTTATCGTAAGCTGATTGTTATTTCCGATTTCAAAGGAGATTAAGGGCTCTTTGTTGACAAAAAGCATTTCAGGGCATCCCGGGTAGACCTGTTCACCGATCATAAATTTTTGATTTGACATTTAGAATTTCCTCTTCGCAACGGGTAAAGTTTATTGCCGATACCGGGGTACGCTAGGGTCGACTTGGGCCGACCAGGCATCGATTCCACCGGCCATATTTTTTACATTTTGAAAACCACAGGCCTGAAGAAATTTCATGGCTTTAAAGCTGCGAACACCATGATGGCACTGGCAAACAATTTCAGCGTTTGGATCCAATTCTTCTTTTCTTTTTTCCAACTGTCCTAACGGAATTAAAACCGCCCCCTCAATCTTAGAGATCTGATATTCCCATGGCTCTCTAACGTCGAGAATAACGATTTTGCGGCCTTCGTCTATTTTTTTCTTAATCTCTTCGGGACTCAGGTTATCGCTTCCCCCAAGAGCCGCGAACCGTCCTTGAAAATTAAACATTCTGTTACCCCTAATAAAGGAATTCAATCAATATACTTAAAATTAATGATAAGAGTCAAACAACAAATATTATTATAACAGATCCGGGCAGAGGTGAGAAGGAAGACCTTTTATGATATAATCCCACGGGATGGCGTGATTGCCGCCCGGAAAAAATAAGTTATTTAGAAAGAAGCGGAACCAGATAAGGCCATAAATGATTCACGACAAGCTGATACCCTTCAGCAGTGGGGTGAAGCCCGTCGGCTTGATTTAAGCCTTCCGTCGCCGCGGTCCCTTCCAGGAAAAAAGGAATGACCGGAATTTTATATTTTGCGGCCAACGAGAGGTACATCCGGTGAAAGCCGTCGGTATATTCAGGACCGTAATTGGGAGGAAGCCTCATCCCGGCAAGCAAGACCTTAATCTTTTTCTTTTGGAGCTGCTTGATTATTTGACCTAAATTAGATTGAATCATCTCAACCGGTGTTCCCCGCAGACCGTCATTGGCTCCCAGTTCGACAATGACGATATCGGGTTTTCGACGGATGACACTATCGATCCGGGAGAGGCCCCCCGAGGTCGTGTCGCCGCTGATTCCCGCGTTCACGACCCGGTAAAGAAATTTTTCTTTTCTTAATCTGTTTTCCAGGAGCGAGGGGTAGGCTTCATCCAAAGCGACGCCGTAGCCGGCGGTTAAACTGTTTCCAAACGCGACAATCAGCCGGGTTGTGGAATTTCCGTCTTTTTGCGCTCCATTCACCGCAGAGGCCGTTATCAATAATAAAAAAATAAAAACTGTCACTTTCACGTTAAAATCCTGGAAGGTGTCATTTATCCTCCAACGAGTTTGTGTATAATAACATAAAAGGAAAATAGATCTTTCGTTTTTTTATCTCCGTTGATATCAGGAATTGCTTATGATTTTTGTTAAAGACCTTTCAATGAAAGTATCCGCCGGTTCCAGAGAGTTGGTTATTTTAGATAAAATCAACCTTCACATTTCAAAAGGAGAATTTTTCGCGGTCATGGGTCCTTCCGGAAGCGGGAAATCAACCCTCCTCGGTTTAATGGCCGGGCTTGACACCCCGACGTCGGGTTCTATTCAACTAGACCAACAATCTGTCGATCAGCTCGACGAGGATGAGCTGACCCGGTTAAGAGGCCGATTGATCGGATTTGTATTCCAATCCTACCAGTTAATTCCCAATCTGACGGCGCTTGAAAACGTTTCTGTCCCGTTGGAATTATTGGGAGAAGATGATATCAGAAAACGCGCCCTCTCCCTTTTAAATGAAGTCGGTCTCTCCGACCGGTTAAGCCATTATCCCGCTCAGCTATCCGGCGGGGAACAACAGAGGGTGGCGATCGCGAGAGCCTTTGCCATCAGTCCCCCTATTCTATTGGCCGACGAGCCGACCGGGAACCTCGACACCGACACCGGGAATAAAATCATCGATTTATTAATCAGTCTGCACCGGAAACACCAGAACACCATGGTCTGGGTTACCCATGACCTTGATATTGCCAAAAAAGCAGACCGCGTGATAAGACTCCGGGACGGAAAAATTACACCGCAATGAAGAAACTTCTTTTTATTTTCAAAATGGCAAAGCGGGAAATTTTAACCTCGTGGAGGCATTTTATTTTTTTTCTCTTTTGCGTTGCCCTGGGGGTGGGGAGCATTGTCGGGATAGGAAGTATTTCAGACCAGATCGAGTATTCCGTTTTTAAAGAGGCCAAAGGTTTATTGGGAGGGGATATTGAAATTGATCTCAACCATGCACTCAGCCCTGAAGGGCTGAGTGCCATTCAAAAGCTGGAAACTCGGGGGATCAAGCATATCCTGGTGCAGGAAATGATCGCCATGGCGAGCAACCCCAGGGATTCGACGCCCCAGCTGGTTGAGTTAAAAGCCGTTGGGGCAGAGTATCCGTTTTATGGAACCTTAACCCTTGATCCCCCTGCGGGTCCGAACCCTTTTGCTCAATCTCATATGGCCTGGGTCGAGGAATCGCTAGTGATCAAGCTGGGGATGAGGGTGGGAGAGGAAATTAAATTAGGCGATATTCAGCTCAAGATAGCCGGAGTAATCAAAAAAGAGCCCGACCGGATGACCGAAGCCTTTAGTTTAGGTCCAAGGGTGATGATTTCAGAGAGGGATCTGAAGGTCTCAGGCCTGGTTCAGCCGGGGAGCAGAGTTCGTTATCGTTATCTTTTACAGGTTCCTCCAGACCGGTCAATTCCGCAAACGCTTTTGGAACTGAAAACTTCCCTGGCCGATGAAAGGGCAACGATTGAGTCCTACACAGACGCCCAACCCCGTCTGCGCCGTTTTTTAAATAATTTAACTGTTTATCTCGGGTTTATCGGTCTGATTTCTCTTTTTATAGGAGGGATAGGGGTGGGAAACAGCATCCACGCTTATCTGAAAGAAAAGACACAGACCATGGGCATTTTGAAATGCCTTGGAACCCCGTCGAGCGCCCTCTTTTACATTTATTTTCTGCAAACCCTTGTGATGGGGTTATTGGGAAGTCTTTTCGGCGTGGGAATCGGTTTATTCCTTCATAAGATTTTTCAGGGATTGTTAAAAACCATTCTCCCGCAATCTTTAACCTATTTTTTCCCCACCATCGCCGTTTTAAAGGGGATGATTGCGGGAACCCTCGTAGTCCTCTTATTTTCTCTCATTCCTTTATTTAGGATCAAAACCCTTTCGCCAAACAGAATCTTAAAACGGGATATTCTGGCTTCCTCGTTGGGCAAAATCGGATTCCGCCAGGGAATGGCGATCGGAGCGGTGTCGTTGGGGATACTGGCATTTATCTACTGGCAGTCGGGCTCTTTGAGGGTTGGAGCGACCTTTACCGGTATCTTCCTGGGCGCGTTAATTTTGTTGAAGTTTTCTGCATGGGCGGTTTTGCGATGGATTAAAAACCTCAAACCCGCTTCATTTGCACTTCGTTATGGGATGGCCAATTTAAACAGGCCCGGACAATTTGCTCAGTCGGTTATTCTCTCCATCGGCCTTGGAATTACCGTCATTTGTGCCGTTTTAATCATCGGAACGGGATTGTTTCAGCAGGTGTCTGACAATATTCCGGTCAATGCCCCGACATTCTTTTTCATCGATATTCAAAAATCGCAAAAGGAGGCGTTCGAGGCCCTTTTAGTCCGAAGATCCCGCCAAATGGGGTTCAAAGATACGCATGAGATGGTTCCGATTGTCCGCTCCCGTCTTCAAGCCGTGGGGAGCATTCCGGTTAAAGAATTGAAAAACAACGAGGCATGGTATTTTCAGAGAGAGTATGTTTTAACCTCGCAGAAGGAACCCCCCTATGAGAACAAGATCGTCAAAGGGGCCTGGTGGTCGCCAGGAACTGAATCGGGAACAAACAAGATTTCAATAGAAGAGGACTTAGCCAAACACCTTGGCGTGGGGCTTGGGGCCAGCCTGACTTTTGATATTCAGGGGACGCCGGTCCAGGGCACTATAACCAGTATCCGGAGCGTTAATTGGGAAAACCTTCGAACCAATTTCTTTATCATCTTTTCTCCCGGCGCGTTTCAGGAAATTCCGATGTCATATATCGCGACCTCCCAATCCCGTCCTGAACTTGACCTGGAGTTTCAACGGGAGGTGGTTTCCGGCTTTCCCAATGTGACGGCGGTTAATATCCGTCATGTGCTCAATTCCCTGAAAGAGATCATGGGCAAAATTCTTCTGGCGGTGGAGTTTATGGGCGGGTTTGCTGTAATCGCCGGCCTGATCGTGCTTGCCGGCTCGGTAGCGGCGACACGATATTTCCGGCTCAAAGAATCGGTGATTTTGAAAATCCTCGGAGCGGTGAGGTCGAAAATTGCCGGGATCTTTGTCAGTGAATATACGTTGCTTGGAACGATCGCGGGCGTGATCGGAATGATGATGGGGACCCTGCTGGCCTGGGTATTTTTGAAATTTATCATGGAAATAAAATGGCGTTTTCCTGTTTTAGGCGTGTTGGCCCTCTTTGTTTCAACGGTAGTCCTGACGATACTGATCAGCTTTTTAATGATTTACCGGATGATTGGCAAAAAACCGCTCGCGGTTCTTCGTCAGAATTAAAAACAAACCGGCATTCTTCATTTCAAGAAGCGTCGCTGTAGTTTCTTGAAAAAAAATCAGTTACCAGTTGACTGTTTTCAATAAGTTTGGTACCAATATCAAATATCCCTGTTACCTTAGGCCGATGTAGCTCAGTTGGCAGAGCAGCTGATTCGTAATCAGCAGGTCGGTGGTTCGATTCCACTCATCGGCTCCATTAAAATCAACCCCTTGTACATTTCTCTTACGGACCTTGCCCGTAAGGCCAAAAAATTAAAACGTCTTTATTCGGGGAAATCGACCTGAGCCATGAATGTTTGAAGAATAAAAATCTTCAAATTGTTATCTTTAGAATCAACTGGAAAAAGAAAAAAACCCGGCCGGTTGGGTGCGTAACCTTGAATGAAGCCATACATGACTTCTCCATCCTTGCAACGCACAATCGCTTTTTTACCATACGCTGACTTAGGTGCATCAGCAAAACTTTTGGCCACTTGATAGTCTTTATTCCCTGTAAAATCTTTGACAAAAAAAATCGCTTTAAGTTCTGAGAACTTTATTTCTATGGGTTTCTGGTGAGAAAGTTGGCCCGTTACAGTAAGGTGAAAAGAATCCTTGCCTGGAGAAAAATCGTGGGACGTCCCTTTCCATATTTTTCCGTCCTTAAAGTGGACGACGATTTTTTGATCCAGGGCCATGAGCGGTTTTTCCTTAATCAGGTAATAAATTCATATCAGAGTGCAACCGGGTAGTCAATTGAAATCAGTGCCGGTGTCCGGTCAAATCAGAAATGAAGAGAGATGGCCTATTCATGCCGGGACCGGCTCGCAAACTTAAGGGGGTCAGGTCTTTAATATTGCTATTTTTTTGAAGAGGTGATAACTTTGCTTTATGGCCAGGCCGTTAAGAATTGAATATTCGGGAGCCCTTTATCATATCAGCACCCGCGGGAATGCCCAACAGAAGATCTTTAAGGATC
>JACOTA010000074.1 GCA_016178585.1 Nitrospirota bacterium | reverse complement strand
GGTATTTCAGGCCTTTTTCACACGATCAAAGAACAAGCTTTTAACGCAATCGTAAATGTTCGGCAATGGGCCCGCCTGCCGTGGACTTATACCCCGTTTGCCCCTCAATTTGCCGCATGACTTCTTACGAGACCATCAACTATGGTATCTTTACAAAATGCCGTCCATCAAAAAAGACCTTAAAGCGCCCTCTTTCAGCCATTTAAAGGAATGGTTTGACCGGCATGATTTTCCGTCTTACCGGACCAAACAGCTCATTCATTGGATCTATAACAAAAAAATAGGCCGGCTGGATCAACTCACCGATTTTTCCAAGAAAGAGCGTCTTTTTTTGGAAGAAAACGGTTATGTCAGCTCGCTCGAAATCGTCCGTAAATGCCCGTCTCACGACGGCACACTGAAGTTTCAGTTTAAATTAGAGGATGACGAACAGATTGAAGCCGTTTTAATTCCTGACAAAGAGCGTAAAACCCTCTGTATTTCGACCCAGGCGGGATGCGGCCTCGATTGCCAGTTTTGCCTGACCGCCAAAGGGGGATTGAAGCGGAATTTAAAAGCACATGAAATCGTCGACCAATTTTTAATCGTTTCGAAAGAACTCGAGGTAACCAATATCGTGATGATGGGAATGGGGGAACCTCTCGCTAACTTTCAGGAGGTCGCAGAAGCCATCGATCGGCTGACCGATTCTAACGCCTGCACTTTTTCTCCCCGGCGGATTACCGTTTCAACGGCGGGAATGGTTCCGGGCATACAAAAACTGGGAGAACTCCCCCGTCAGGTCAATCTGGCCGTCTCATTGAATGCCACGACCAACGCCATCCGGGACCTGATCATGCCGATCAACAAAACCTACCCGCTTGAAATGCTCCTCGAAGCCTGCAGAAATTTTCCTCTTCTCCCCCGCCGAAGGATTTTTTTCGAATATGTCCTTCTTGAGGGAATCAATGACTCCCTCGAAGAGGCAAGAAGAATTCCAAAACTTTTAAAGGGAATTCCCAGCAAGGTCAACTTAATCCCTTTTAATGAATATCCAGGCTCAACCTTTAAACGGCCCCCGGAGTCCACGGTGCTTGCATTCCAAAAAATACTCATCGACGCTAATTTAACGACCTTTATTCGAAAAAGCAGGGGGAACGACATCCTGGCCGCCTGCGGACAACTGATCCATTTGGACTCTTCTTCCTTGCTGACCTGAAAGGAGCCTCATGAAGACGACCAGACTCCCCCTTACTTTCTCAGCCGCTCTGTTGTTGGCGGTTTTAATGGCATTATTTCCGGCCGTCAGCCACGGCAAGGAGAATCTGCAATTTTCCCTTTCAGAAACCGTTTTAAAAAACGGCCTTAAAGTCATTCTCGTGGAGGAACATAAAGCCCCCGTCGCAACGGTTCAGGTCTGGTATAAGGTCGGGTCAAGAAATGAAGTCACAGGGAAAACCGGACTGTCGCATCTGATGGAACATATGATGTTTAAGGGCACCCCTAAATACGGAAAAGGAATATTTTCAAGGCTGGTCCAGAAAAACGGGGGAAACGACAATGCCTTTACCGCTCAGGACTATACCGCCTATTTTGAAAATTTTTCAAGCGACCGGATCGCCCTTTCGTTTGATCTGGAATCGGACCGAATGGGTCATCTTTCCATTGATCCAAATGAGTTTCAACTGGAGCGGAACGTCGTTAAAGAGGAACGGAGAATGAGGACCGACGATAATCCGTTTGATTTTTTGTCAGAACAGCTCTATGCCCAGGCTTTTATCGCTCATCCTTACCATTCTCCCATCATCGGGTGGATGACCGATCTGGACCATCTGACCCGCCAGGATATTTTCGACCATTATAAAAAATATTATCTTCCAAACAACGCCGCTCTGGTCATGGTAGGGGACTTTAATTCCAAAACTATTCTTCCTGAAATTCAGAAATATTTCGAACCGGTTCCCGCGGGACCCGTGCCCCCTCCGGTTCAGATCGAGGAACCTGAACAAAAAGGGGAAAGAAGGTTTATCGTTAAGAAAGAGGCGCAGAATCCAATCGTGCTGATTGGATTTAAAGCGCCTAATTTTAAAGAGGCCGATCAATATCCTCTGACCGTTCTGGGGGCATTGATTTCAACGGGGAAAAGCTCCAGGTTGTATCGTCACCTGGTCTATGAAAAGAAAATCGCTCTTGAAACCGGAACAGACTACAACTCCCTTTCGGCGGATCCCGCGTTTTTTTTGTTTTATGGCAAACCCCAGGCGGGGAAAACCGTTGAAGCGTTGGAAGCCGCTATTTTATCTGAAATTGATCTCATCAAAACCGTTCCCATAACGGAAATAGAGCTTCAAAAAGCAAAAAACCAGATTGAAACACAGTTTATTTTAAGCAGGGATTCTAATTTTTTTGTCGCCATGCAGCTGGGAATCGCTGAAAGCGTCGGAGCAGGCGTCCATTATTTCGATACGTATCTCGACTCAATCAAAAAAGTTTCCGCGGAGGATATTCAAAGGGTGGCCAGAAAATATTTGAGTCCTGATTTCAAAACCACGGGAGTGCTTCTTCCTCCGTCAAATGAAAAAAACTGACCTTTCAGAAAGGATCCCATGTTTAACCGGTCTTTAGGAATCCTCTTTTGTTTTCTCTTCATCAGCCTCAATCCCGTGTGGGGAGCCATTCCCGCTAAAAAAATAGAAACAGCGAACGGCATCACGGTCCTTCTTGTTGAAACACATTCTCTCCCGATGGTGCAGGTCGATCTTCTGGTGAGAGCCGGTTCCATCCTGGACAGCGAACCAAAGGCCGGCCTGGCCTATCTCACCGCAAGCCTTCTTGAGGAAGGGACAAAAAACCGGTCGTCGAAACAGATTGCCGATGAATGGGATGCCCTGGGAACCGAGTTCAATGCCTCTCCGGGATCGGATTACGTCACCTTTTCCTCAAAACTTTTAAAAAAAGATCTAGAGAAAGGTCTGACTTTATTTTCCGACATCCTCATCAATCCGCAATTCCCTGAAGAGGAAGTGTCCAGAGAAAAAACCGAGCTTCTCGGACATCTTGACAATGAAAAGGACGATCCTGAAACCATCGCCGCTAAAGCGTTTGACAGGGCCATCTTCGGGAAACACCCCTATCACCAACCGCTCGAAGGAGATGAAGAAACGATCAAAAGGATTACACGTGAAGACATCGTGAGATTTTATCAGACCGCTTACAATCCCAGGGGAGCCATCCTTGCTTTTGTGGGAGATTTAACGGAAGAAGAAGCAAAAACTTACGCTGAAAAATATTTTCGGCTTTGGAACCCAAAGCCTCAAATCCATTCGAAAAACCCTCTCCCTCCGAAAATTGATAAAAAAGAGATCATGGTTATCGACAAAGATCTGACACAAACGTCGATCATCTTGGGACATACCGGGATCCCCAGAATGAATCCGGACTATTATTCTCTTCTGGTGATGAACTATATTTTGGGAGGGGGAGGATTTTCTTCCCGTATGATGACCAATATCAGGGACAATAAAGGACTGGTCTATGGCTTGTTCAGTCATTTTGATTCCCGTCTGGAAACGGGGAGTTTTGAGGTGACCCTTCAAACCAAAAACAGTTCGGCCAATGAGGCAATATCCGAGGTTTTGAATGAAATCAGAAAAATGAGAAACGAACCGGTCTCACCCGTTGAACTTCAAGAGGCAAAAGATTATTTAATCGGCAGCTTTCCCCTGAAAATGGATACTCACGCCAAATTAGCCGGAATCCTGATCTATCAGGAATTTTATGGCCTCGGTCTCGATTACTTTGACAAATATGCTCAACGGATTAAAAAGGTCACGGCTGAGGAAGTTCAACGGGTCGCCAGACAGTACCTTGATCCCGACCGGTTTGTTCTCGTTGCAATAGGAAAACAATCCGAAGCAAAAATTGGCGTAAACCAGTCCATTTCCATTCAAAAGGAAAAGACGAAACAGCCCTGACCATGCTTGATCAAAAATTTCAACGTTTAAAACAACTCATCGCACAACACCATTCACTTCTTGTGGCTTTTTCAGGCGGGGTCGACAGTGCCCTTTTATTAAAGGTTTCCCATGATGTTTTAGGAGAGAAAGCGGCCGCCTGTACTGCCGTTTCGCCCACTCTCGCCCAACAGGAAAAAGAATCCACCCTGCAGGTGGCAGGGGAAATCGGCGCAAACCATTTTTTTATCGAATATGACGAACTGGACATCCCCGGATATTCTTTAAACCAGGAAAACCGGTGTTATCTCTGTAAAACGGAGCTCTTTACGAAATTAAAAGAATTGGCCCTCGAAAAAGGCTTTCAAGCCGTGGCCTACGGCGCCAACCAGGATGATTTAAAAGAGTTCCGTCCGGGAATGAAGGCCGCGCGTGAATTCGGGATTCACGCTCCACTCCTGGATGCCGGCCTGAACAAAGAGGAGATTCGGACGCTAAGCAGGCGCCTGGGTCTCTCGATTTGGAATAAACCGGCGGCCGCCTGCCTTTCTTCACGGATTCCTTACGGAACAGAAATCACGCATCAACGGTTAACCGAGATAGAAGCCGCGGAGGCTGTGCTGAAAAAATATGGGTTCATTCAATGTCGTGTCCGTCACCATGAAAATATTGCCCGGATTGAAGTTTCCCGGGAGGAATTCCCCCGGTTGCTGGATCCCGGGTTAAGAGAATCCGTCGTTCAGGAGTTGAAAAAAATCGGATTTCAATTTATCACGCTTGATCTGGAAGGGTACAGGCCAGGCAGTGTTTCAGGAATAACAGGAATCAATGGAAAAGACAGTTAAAATTCTTAATGAGCTTGTAAGTAAAAACATCATCAAATCTTACGCAATTGGTGGCGCAATAGGTGTTATGTTTTACACAGAGACAATCAGCACAAAAGACCTGGATGTTTTTATCTCTCTCCACATTATGCCTACGGGAATTATCCATTTAGGTTCAATATACGAATACCTCAAAAAATCAGGCTATAAAATGGAAGGACAACATTTTATCATTGAAGGAATTCCGGTTGATTTTATTCCTGTATATGATGAGCTTACCCTGGAAGCCCTGGAAAAATCGGTTGAAAAAACATATAAGAAAATCAAAGCAAAAGTATTTGGACCGGAATATCTGATCGCAATAGCCTTAAAAACCGGACGCAGTCAGGATCTAAGAAAAATTGATTTATTAAAAGAAGAAACAAAACTAAATGAGGCCCTTTTAATCGATATTTTAAAACGCCATCATTTATATGAAAAATGGAAAAAGTTATGACTCAAAAAGAAAAGAAAGATTATTTTGCTCAAGCTGGAAAACTTGCTGAAAAAATCTTTAGATCGAAAAAACGGCAGAGAAAACTCTGGGCCAAACAATCTATGGAAAAAAAGATTGAAGAATTAATTCAACTTCAAGAAGTAATGGTAAATATCAATAAAAACGTTAAAGACAGAAAGTTAATCCCCTGGAAAATTAAATAAATTAATTTCATTTTCAGGCAAACCAATGAAACTTTTTATTTTACCCTAACACCTTCGAGCGTAAAACCTTTTTCAATTTTTCTTATACTCATAAAGAATGAGAGTTTTGCTGTCCCATTTATCCTGACATCTTTTTTATCTTGAGCCATTTCTTTAAGCCATTGCCCTTGATCAGAGTTAAGAATTGCCCTAAATTCCACAGATGTTAATGAACTGCGTTTTAAAATAAATGATTCAGATATACAATTTATTTTATCGTCAATGTCGATCCTTAATGGTTGTAATTCCAAGTCCAAATATGGAAAAAAATTTAAAGCATATAAATGTAATGAGACCCTACAAATCCCATTGTCTTCATAAATTTTTATTCCATCGGATCTGGGAACAAACTCAATCTGATCTTTCATTTTCAGAAAGAATTGCCAAAAGCGATATTGAAATCTAACAAAATAATAGATTCCTAAAACAGAAATAAAAATCACCACGGAGTATAATTTTGTCCATATTTGTTCCAAAAAAGGCATAAGCAATTTTGTCCCGATTGCTGAAATTATCAAAGCTGCGATTAGGTTTGCAATTACATTATTAATTAACGCGCCGACCCATTTTTTGAGAGAATTCAAATTATTTCCTTGTAAAAAGGTGGCTCAACGTTATTAGAATTTAACTGTTTAAGTTAAACGGAAATCTCCGTTCATGTATGAAGGCACTACTTAAATATGTCAATGAACATTCCGATTCATTTTATTAAGAAGCACCTCTACAATATCCTTTCGTGAGGCTTCGCTATTGGCCTTTCGCCATTCATCCTCAAATCTAAAATAATTCAGTTTATCCAGATATTTTCGAAATAGTTTTTTGTCAGCCTTATTTAAATTACGTTCCTTATCACCGGTATCCTCATATTTTAATATTTTACTTAGCGCCCAAATTAATATGGCAAGGCCGTTGTTTGTTTGAACAAATCCACTTTTACTTTTGCCCTTTTTCCAGTTGCTACGACATGATTCTTTTATCGCTCCAAAATAATTCTTTAAAATTTTCAATGGTGTTTTATCATCACTTGAGTCTTTTTGGATTAAACCACCACGTGATGTAATTAACCCATATTCAGTCAATGCCCTCACTAAAGTATGTAAATTGAGCCATCCTTTATTAAAACCACATTTAATATCAGTATCAAAAATATTATTATGGCGGAATTCCAGAATTGTCTTGGCGGCTA
The DNA here is from genome assembly GCA_016178585.1 of Nitrospirota bacterium. Lineage (NCBI taxonomy): Bacteria > Pseudomonadati > Nitrospirota > Nitrospirota bacterium. The sequence continues at coordinate 18,026 of JACOTA010000074.1, read as the reverse complement.
TCGATAAATATCCTCCTTCCAGTTCTTTACTTAATATAAAATCTATTAAATTCGGATCTATTCTTTTTTGTTCATTATTGATAGTCCGAAAAATCTTGGCTTGTTCACTTGCCTTTAGTCCTACGAATCCAGAAACTAAAAATGAAAAATTTTCTTTTAATTGCGGATCCTTAATTTTACAGAACGAAAACAACCTATGTTGACCATCAATAAGCCATGCAACGCCATATCTTTTGGGTATCTTCAAAAATCCCAAATCTCCCTTGATAGGTTCAAACTCAACATTATCACCAAAAGCTACAATAAGGTTATTTGGAAAATTGGCTTCAATCTCCTTCTCCTCAATTATTTTTGCAATTTCACTTAATCTTCTGGGGTTTACTATTCTTTGATATCCATCTTCATTTTCTTCACTAGAGATAGACTCGGTTGCCCTTGAAACGTAAACTAATTTCATTAAAATGTTTGCAGGTATTGTAAAAGAATAAATATCCTTGCCGAAACGGGTGGTTTTAATGGCTGGCACAGAGATAATTTCAAGCGTAGACTGTACATAACCGAATTCCGCTTTAAGCAAAGAAAGCAACGCCAGGTCAGGATTTAAAGCTTCTATGAGGTTTTGATACCGTTTTAACGTTTCAATTGACCAGATGGATATTCCACGATTCCCGGCAAACGTGAAATGTTCTTTGCCAATATCGTTAAATTGCTGATCAACTACTACAACACCTTTCCACTCTTGTCCATCTCTTTTGGAATTATTAATGATGCCATATAAATGGTCTACTCCACTTCGCACGTCGGGATTATCACCAGCTTTGCATTCAAATACAACATGCAAATCTTCATAGCTAAAATATACATCAACTTGTTTATTGGCAATTTTATATTTAGTACCTCCTTTTAATAAAATTAAGTCTTCCTTTTCAAAATTTACAAACAGATCATAAAGACATTTTTAAAAACCATCGTGAAAATTTAATGGTGAAGCCATATAAATTAAACCTCCCGAATTTATTCAAGTGTTTTGGCAAGTTATTTATAGTAATGCCATTTTTGTTTTAATTAGAATGTCATCTTCCACTGTTCTCTTAAAAAGAGTAACTTATTTATGTCTAAAGTCAAATTAGGTAATAACACCGTAAAAAGTCTCACAATATCACTGAATGAAATGAAGGGCTTATACATAAATGATTACATTAGGTTTTTCGGTTCGCTCAGAATGATAAAATAGGTTGTTTCAGACTTTTTACGAGGTCATCAAGTAACGGCAAAAGAAATTAATAGCAAAAGCTCGTTGTGACTACATGAAACGGACTCTCTAAAAGTTCATTAGTAAATATGGTACCCCAAGGCCAATAATTGGACAGCCCTCTATTCATTTGGTATAGTTTTTAGCAACAGGGAATCCTATTCAAAACAGATGATATCCACTGCTTAATCCATTTTTGAAAGCGATTTTGATAAGGAGATTTGTAAAATGCGTAAAAAGGTTTTTGTGCCGGAAAAATTAGATGGGAGAGAGAATGCCGTTATTGGCTGGTTCGGCTTTGGCAATGAAACTTTTGCAATTGCAGAGGGGTATTACAGAGGAGCAAATCATCTTGTTGATGAAGCTCTGGAGAGGCATGAAATGGATTTCCTCGTTTATCCAATATGCTTCCTATATCGACATTTTATTGAAATTATTCTCAAGGAGATTGTTTCTCAATTCGAGGCTTTAGAAGGAACTTCTTTTCAAAAAAAGAATCCAACTCATACATTACAGGATCTTTTTAGTTACATTTCAAAAAAATGCGCTAAACAATGGAAAGATCCTATACCAACCATTGTTAAGCAAGTAATAAAAGAATTTGATGTAATTGATCCCAAAGCCCAGGTGTTCCGTTATGACACCGATAAAAATGGAAAAAAGTTCTTTGGGGGACATGTTCATATTGGTCTTGAATCACTCAGAAAAAAGATGCAAAAAGTTAGGGACTTTCTTATGGGAATCAACGCAGCTTTGTCGGATGAATTAGATTGTAAAAAAATTATGGAAAGCTATTAAATAATGAAAACAATCAGATTTCAATTTATTATGATCGATCTGGAGAGTTACCGACCAGGGAGTGTTCCCGGTGTCAATCATTCAAAATGAAAACAACGTTTTAAAAGTTCTTTAAACAATGTGGGTAAAAATTAAAATTCTATTATTCTACGCTTTCAACCTTTTAAGATTTTTAATCTCTGTTTCACCATCTCTACCTGTGCCGCATCTTGCGGCGCCGCCCATTTAATGGCCTCTTCATAATGGACGATGGCTTCATTTTTCTGACCCATCATATCTAACAGATAGCCGTAATTAAACTGGGCGATTGCCGATCTCGGATTAAAGCTTAAACCCATCCTGAGTTCTGCGATGGCTTCTTTTGACTTTCCCTGCTTTTGGTATAAAAGACCGAGATTCGTGTGCGCCATCGGATGTTTTGGATTTAAGTCAATGGTTTTTTGATATTCAACCATCGCCAGATCGAGCTGGCTCGATAATAAATAAATGTTTCCAAGATTATTGTGCGCGTCAGTATAGTACGGATCCAATTCAACGGCCTTCCTGAATTCCTCCAACGCGAGAGCGCTTTTACCCAGGGCCTGATAGGCCACTCCTAAATCATTATGTCCCAGGGGATTGTTTTGATTTAATTCGAGAACGGCCTGGTAATATTTTATGGCCCTTTCATAGTCTCCATCCCGCTGGTAGGCATTTCCTAAATTATTTAACGCCTCCTGGTTTTTAGGGTTCAACCGAATGGCTTCGGCGAAATTCGATTTTGCCCGGCTCCACTGTTCTTCCTCCAGATAAGCTTTTCCCAAATTATTGATAACGCGGGACTTATTGGGAGCTTTTAAGGCAACATCTGACCATAAGGAAACCGAATTCTTCCAGATCTTATTCCGCTCATGGGTCATAAAAAGTAAAGCGCCGATCAGAATCGCTGCGGTTGTTAAAACAATTTCCTGTCGTTGAATATGAAACCGCAAGGCCAGAAGATAAATTCCGGCGGAAAAGAGCAAAAAAAACATGACCGAAGGAAGATAGAGCCGATGTTCGAAAACCAGATCCAGCTTGATGAAGGTCGATTCCATCGCAAGATTAATAAAAAACCAGAGGATGGAAAAGGCAATCAAAGGGCGTTTTTTCGCAATGCGAAGGGAATAACCGATTAAACCCAGGATAACCAATAGGGACAAAAAAGTCGTGATCGGATTAAAAAGGGACTGGGACATCGGAAAATCATAGTCCAGGCTCATCCTTCCCGGATAAGGAAACAGTAACAACGTCAGGTAAAGGATTATGACCCGCCATTCGGTCATCACCCGTAACATGGAATCCATTTCGTCCGTCCCGTAGTTAGCCGAGAGCATGGAAAGAAAACCTCCCGTGCTTCCATACAGTTTATAAATCCAGCTCCCTCCAACGATCAACCCGGCTAACAGACCCAAAAGGATGATCATATGACGGCGTGAAAAATGAATTTTAAAACGACTGATCAGAAAAAGGTCATATAAACCGATTATAACGGGGAGCGTTAGTGTGTTTTCCTTCGTTCCAAACGCCAAAAGGGCTGATAAAGCAGAGAAACCCAGCCACCACCGGGAGCCTTTGCCCCGACTCAACCTTCCCTGGATATAAGCCAAAAGGGAAAGGAGGTAAAACATGGCCGCCAGACTCGCCATCCGTTGAACCACATAAGTCACCGCCTGAGTTTGAACCGGATGGACCGCCCAAAGGAGAGCGCCCAATAGAGATATTTTATCCCGATAAAAGGTTAATGTTGAAAAAGGCTCCTCCAGGCCGGGCAAAGAAAGGGTCTTTAAGAAGATAAAATAAACTAGAACCGCCGTCACAAAATGAATTAAAATGTTCACCAGGTGATAGCCTCTTGTCTCCAGGCGGTCAAAATAAAAATTTAAGGCATAGGTTAAATTGGCAATGGGACGGTTTGCGTGAAGAATGGGCGAGAGATGGTTCCAGGAGAGATCCTTGATGTGAAGGTTAGGGTTTTCGACAAATGTCTTTAAATCATCAAAATGAAAAGCGTAGTTCAGAGTATGTCCGTAGGCCAGTAGAATTGAAAAGAAAATAAATAAAACAGCGATGAAGTGGAATTTTAACGAAACCTCTGTTTGGGGGGCTGTTTCCTCCCTTTTCAACCCTAATTCCTCAAGGGCGTTTCGAATCGAAGCTTTGTCCAGACGCAAGGTTCTGGACATTTCTTTGTCGGACAAATTCCGGAACTGCTCTTGAAGGAATTTTTTTTGTTTTGAATTGAGTTCTTTGGGAAAACGGTTTTTAATGGGCTTCGCTCCAGTTGTTTCCTACTCCAATATCCACCGTAATCGGCACGGAAAGCCGGGTGACCTGTTCCATTTCATTTTGGATGAACGCCTTATTTTCGTCCATCTGCTCCTCTGGAACTTCAAAAAGTAATTCATCGTGAATTTGAAGAGTCAATCGAATTCTTTTTCCTTCCTTTATCTTTTTTTCAATGGAAATCATGGCCATTTTAATGATATCCGCGGCGCTCCCCTGTATGGGCGTGTTAATCGCCGTCCGCTCTCCAAATGAACGAACCGCGGCGTTGGGACTGCTGAGATCGGGGATTAACCTTCTGCGATTAAAAAGAGTGGTGACAAAACCATTGGTTTTCGCCTCCGAGACGGTTCTTTCAATAAAAGCCTTCACCCCATCGTAATAAGAAAAATAACTTTCGATATATTTTTTAGCCTCACGCTGGGTGATGCCCAGGTCGGAGGCAAGACTAAACGCCCCCATACCGTAGATAATACCAAAATTAATCGTTTTTGCCGCTCTCCGCATCTCTTTGGTAATCTGATCGGGAGGGATTTGAAAAATTTGAGCGGCGGTTCTGCGATGAACATCTTCTCCTTTTATAAACGATTGGATCAGTTTCTGGTCACTCGACATATGGGCGAGTATTCGGAGTTCGATTTGATTATAATCCGCCGATAAGACTTTCCACCCCTTTTCGGCAATAAAAGCCTGCCGGATTCGGGTTCCCCATTCTCCGCGAACCGGGATGTTTTGAAGATTGGGATCGCTGCTCGAGAGTCTTCCGGTAGCGGCGACAGTCTGGTTAAACGAGGTATGAAGCCGGCCGGTATCCGGATTCACCATTTTGGGCAAAACGTCTACATAGGTCGATTTTAGTTTAGTCAGTTGCCGGTAATTCACGATCTCAGCCGGCAGCTCATGTTGAACGGCTAACTGAGTCAGGACCCCTTCATCTGTCGAATAGCCGGTTTTTGTTTTTCTAAGCGGAGTCAGTTTTAAACGTTCAAATAAAATTTCAGCCAACTGTTTGGGAGAATTAATGTTAAACTGTCCTCCGGCCAGAGAATAAATCTTTTCAATCAGGGCATTGATCTGCTGATCCAGTTCCTTTGATAAATTTTCGAGCAGGTTGACATCTATTTTGATCCCGGTCTTTTCCATTTCAGCCAACACGCAAAGAAGGGGAATTTCCATTTCGTAAAACAGATGATTTAACTGATACTTTTCCAATAGAGAGGAGAGCGGCCCTTTGACCCCGCCAATCAGACTGACCGCTTCGCAGGAAAAAGCAGCCGCTTTATTCAAGCTGACCGAATTAAAAAGGGAGCCCTGGAAATCGGCCGCAAAAAGGTCCTTTTTCAAGGTTTTCTGAATTTGGAGGTGCTCAAGGGCAATTTCTTCAAGCGTATGCTTATGATTATTGGGATGAATTAAATAGGAGGCTATCATCGTATCAAAATAAACACCCTTTAAATCGATCTGTTTTTGCTTTAACAAAAGGATGGCCGTTTTCAGATCATGGCCTGTTTTTTTGATTTCGGGATCCTCTAAAAGCGGTTTGAGATTCGAGAAATAAGGCACGCTTTCAGCCACAAACAGTCGAATGCCGGTTTGAGCGTTTTCAATGCCTAAACCAAGTCCGATAAATTCACTCTCTTTGGGCGAGGCTCCAAAGTAAAACGGCTCCAGGATCAATTCTCCCGCCTTTTTCACCATGGCCATAAACGAATTCAGCTCATTCTGAGAGTCGACGATTTTAAATTCGGAAGTTTTTGGTTTTTCTTCCTGAAAAATTTTTAAGAGAGAGTAAAACTCCAATTCCATAAAAAGGCTTTTAAGTTTTTCGGCATCCGCCTCCTTTACCTTCAATTCTTCAACAGAAATGGAATGAGGCGCCTGAAGATCAATCGTCGCCAGATCCCGGCTGAGTCTCGCTATTTCGGCATGTTCCACTAAATTTTCTCTTAATTTTGAGGATTTTATTTGATCCAGGGAATCTAATAAATGATCCACTGACCCATATTCCTTAATCAGCCGCGCCGCGGTTTTTTCTCCGATTCCCGGGACGCCGGGAATGTTGTCGCTTGAATCCCCCATGAGTCCCATAATTTCAACCACCCGGTCCGGCCCCACCCCAAAACGGGACAAGACCTCTTCCGTTCTGATGGTTTTGTCTTTCATCGGATCGTAAATCCAGACCTGGGGAGACACCAGTTGAAGCATGTCCTTATCACCCGTCACAATCACGACCTCCAGATTTTTTTCAGTGGCCAGCCGGGCGAATGTTCCGATTAAATCATCGGCTTCGTAGCCGGACTCCAGCAAAACCGGAATTTGAAACCCTTCGACGGCCCGGTGAATAAAAGGAATTTGCGGCACTAATTCTTCGGGCATCGGAGGACGATGGGACTTATATTCGTGATACTGATGATTTCTCTGCGTGGGCCCTTTTGGGTCAAACGCAATGGCAAGATAATCGGGCTGTTTTTCTTTAAGAATTTTCAGGAGCATTGTAATGAAGCCGTAAACCGCATTGGTCGGAAAACCCTTGCTGGTTTTTAAAGCCCGGATGCCGTAAAAAGCCCTGTAAATATAGGAACTTCCGTCAATTAAATAAAGAATCGGCCGCTTTGACATGGGTTGATCTTACCACAAACCAAAAGAAACTCACAACCAAAGCCATCGGCTAAATAACGAATTTTTACTTTCCTGTTATACGGAATAAAAAGCAAAAACGAAACCCGCGGCTCCGGGTTTTATGAAACGGATGACGCCAAATTCTTTTTGGGAGGTGTTAAGACCTTCGACAGCGTCTCTTTGTGGAACTCCTGACCTACTATTTCTTGGGCCTGTTTAAGCCTGGGCATGGCGGCAGACAAAACGTATTTCTCTTTTATTTTTGAAATCCGGTTTAAAGACTGTTCCAATCTCTTTTCTGAAATCGTTCCTTTACTGGAAGCATTGAAGAGACCGTCCCAGGCCTGTTCCTGAAGATCGAATTTGTGACAGACCAAAACGATGTCCGACCCGGCTAAGATGGCCTTGACCGCCGCGTCTTTTACCGAATAATGGTCCAAAATCGCCTGCATCTCCAAATCATCACTCATCACCAGTCCATCATAATTCATCCCCTCCCGAAGAATGGAGGTAACAATCTTTTTTGAAAGAGAGGCCGGTTTTTCGGGGTCAATTTTTGTAAAAAGGATGTGCGCCGTCATCAGGGCCTCCAACCGGTTGGCAACCGCGTGCTGAAAAGGCCGAAGTTCAAAATCGAGAAGCCGCTCCAGACCATGTTCAACTTCAGGAAGCGTTTTATGAGAATCGGTCGAGGTGTCGCCATGGCCCGGGAAATGTTTTCCGCAGGCAATGACGCCATTATCCTGATGCCCCATGATCACGGCGAGACCCAGTTTACTGACAATGGACGGGGTGTCCCCAAAAGCCCGGTCGCCGATCACCGGATTCTTTTTGTTGCTGTTGATATCCAGCACAGGGGCGAAATTCAAATGAATGCCGACAGCCTTTAATTCCCGGGCCGTAACCTCCCCAACGCTGTAAGCTAAAGGAACGGAATTATGGCTTCCGATAACCGCCATCGGTGGAAAAACAGTAAATTCCCCGGAAAGTCTTGATACGCTCCCCCCTTCCTGGTCAATACCGATTAAAAGCGGGGTCTCCGGAGATGCCTTTTGAAGCTCCTGAGTGAGTTTAACGAGCTGGGGCAAGGACTGGATATTTCTTTTAAATAAAATGACTCCCCCCACCCTGTATTTTTTAATCATGGTCAGGACTTCCTTTGAGGGCGCGTACCCGTCAAATCCGACCATCAGGAGCTGGCCAACCCGTTCTTTTAAATCCATTATCGGCTCTCCAGATCCATTAAGTATTGAGTCAACAGCCTGACCCCCACCCCGCTGTTCCCTTTCGGAATATAGGGCCGGTCCGATTCCGTCCAGGCCACGGCTGCGATATCGAGATGAACCCACGGGGTGTTTTCTACAAATTTGCTCAAGAACGCGGCCGCTGTAATCGTGCCTGCGCTCCGTCCCCCGGTATTTTTAATATCGGCGATATCGCTTTTAATTAAATCATAGTAACCTTCCCACAAGGGGAGTTCCCAGACCCGTTCTCCGGTTTTTTCTCCGGCTTTTTTTATTTTTTCTTTAAGATCGGGCGAAGTGCCCAACAGACCAATGGCCTCGCTCCCCAACGCGACGACAACCGCACCCGTTAAAGTGGCCAGGTCAATAATGGCTTCGGGATTAAACCGCTGGGCATAAGTCAGCGCGTCGGCCAGAATCAGCCGGCCTTCGGCATCGGTATTAATGACCTCAATGGTCTTTCCCGATAGAGAGGTGAGGACATCCCCCGGTTTCGTAGCAGTTCCGCTCGGAAGATTTTCGGTCGACGGCAAAATTCCAATCAGGTTAATCTGAAGCTTTAACCGAGCGGCAACTTTAAGGATAGCAAGAACAGCGGCTCCTCCCGACATATCCCCTTTCATCTGCTCCATTTTCTCTGCCGGTTTTAACGAAATCCCGCCGGAATCAAATGTAATTGATTTTCCTACCAGCACCAACGGCCTGGCTTTTTTAAGCGGTGTATATTCCATTACAATGAATTTTGGAGGTTCCTCACTCCCTTTGGAAACCCCCAGGAAGGAACCCATCTTAAGTTCTTCCATATCTTCACGTTCCAGGACTGTGACCCTCACTGGAAATTCTCTTGCTATCTTTTGAGCTTCTTCGGCCAACCTCGAAGGCGTTACCGCGTTAGACGGATGGTTCCCCAGGTCCCGGGCCAAATAAACCCCTTCTGAAATAATCTGACCGATTTTTACCCCTTTTTCCGCCTCCCCTATTTTCTTTTCATCCTCAACAAACAGGGTCCATTCATCGACTTCTTTTTCCTCTTCCCGGGATTCTGTTTTATAAAGATTAAACTGATACAAACCAAGAAGGCTCCCTTCAACCATCGCCTGAACGACATCACGGAGTTTTTCTTTTTTTAGCAGACCTGAATCAACAGGCGATATAAATCCTTTCACTCCCGATTTTCGGATCGTGGCAGCGGCCTTTCCAAAAGCCTCTCTCAGCACGTCGAGCGACAATTTTTTTCGCTGTCCCAGTCCAACCAGAAGAATCCGTTTTGCTTTTAGAGCCCCCAGCGTGTGAAAAAGATGCACTTCCCGGGGTTTCCCCTTAAATTCCCCGGATTGAAAAATTTCGCTTAATTTTCCATTTAAATGCTTATCAGCGGTTTTTAAAGCCCCTTCAAAGGGAGGTTCTTCGAATACGGGAATTAAGACCAGTTCACTTTGTCCCTGCGTGACTTTTCCCTTTTTAACCTGAATGTTCATGATAACCCTTTCAATTAATTAGGGGCTCACATCGCCCCCTTCATCGGCAAAGCCGAATGAAGCTTCCCCTTCTCGCTCGCTTTGCTCGCAGGGTATCTACTTTAGACGCCGCGTGCCTGCGGGGACCAGATATGTTTATGCATCTGAAGCTGAAACCGTACCGGTAAACGGTCTTTTAAAACCCACTCCGCGAGGGATTGGGGATCCTGTTCTCCAAAAACGGGAGAAAAAAGAATCTCCTGAGAAGGCTGATAGGCCTCGAGGGTTTCCTTTGCCCAATCGTAATCCTGCCTGTTGGCAATGACGAATTTAATCTCATCTGTTTCCTTGAGCCGGTTCAGGTTTTTCCAAATCATTCGGTCCGACATCCCGCTTCCGGGACATTTGACATCCATAATAATTTTTACCCTGGAGTCCACCGCGCCAACGTCTACGCCTCCGCTGGTTTCAAGAAGCACCTTAAACCCTTTATCCAGTAGCCGCGCCATCAAAACCAGGGAGTCCTCCTGAAGAAGCGGTTCCCCTCCGGTGATTTCTACCAGACGGCATCGAATGGACTCGACCTGCTGAATAATCTCCTCTAAAGAAAGCTCTTTCCCCTCATAAAACGCATAGGCGGTATCACACCAGGCGCATCTTAAATGACACCCTGTCGTCCGGATTAAGGTACAGGGAAGCCCCGCAAAGGTCGATTCACCCTGAATGCTGTAAAAAATCTCATTAATCTTCATGTGTAGGCATTACTCGGCGATAATTTGATAAACCCGATGCTCTTCTGTTACGACCACGCCCATTCTTTTTGCAAAAATTAAATGATGGAGGCCCGTTTTCAAAGCCCTAAACTCAAAAACCCGGTTGCCTGCATCGACGGTAGAAGCGATCGTCGTCCGTTGAAAATCGTCATCCATCAGGCTTAAAGAAAGCGGGTCAAACTCCACATGCCAGCGATGAGCCGTCGTTCGGTCTTCCCATAATTTTATGGTAAAAGGATGATTCACTTTAGTGTGGATGATTCTTGTTTTTTGATCTGTCAAAATCACGTCATTCCTCACGGCATAGCGTTAAAAAAGTTAGAGACAAAATATAGCCGAAATACAGGAAGCGGTCAAGACCAGCGATAGACTTCGCACCCACTTATTAATCATGTCATTGCGAGCACCGAAGGGTGCGTGGCAATCTTATCGTAAAGTCTTGAGATTGCTTCACTTTGTTCGCAATGACAGCTTTCTAACTCTGTTCTTGGGAGGATGTGAGTCATTTAAGAAGACATGAAAAGGATGCAGGACCACTATTCTTCAGAAACACGAGAACGATGGGTAAAATAAAGCGCCAGGGCTACAAACAGGATTCCTCCGCCAAGGTAAAGAATCTGGAGCGGCTGTTCAAATGTTGAATGGATAACGTTTTTGAAAAAGGTCACGATTAAAATCATCAAAATCACTTTCGCAAGGCGGTCTTTTAAATCATCCAGGTTTTTAATTAAAAGGATCCTTGAGCCGTGTTGCGCGTCTTTCTCGGCATGATCGATTTTGCTAATAAATAATTCGTACAAACCTAAAGCAAAAATCAATAGAACGGTGGCCAGGAGATAATCATCCACCGCGCCAATGACGGTGCTTACCACATCGTTATGAAATCCTTCAGAAACATGAGAAATGGCGCTTGAAGGATCTGAAAAAAAATATTTTGCAACAACCTTTCCCAACAGCCCAAACACTTCTCCTGTCGCAACAAAAAACAAGATAAACGAAGAGAGCAGGCTGGAGATAACCGCGGTTAAAACGATATACCGGCTTTTCCACAGGAGATATTCAAACAACCACTCGATCCGACCCACTGATAAGCTTCCTTTCTATGAAAAAATAAAGTTTTGTTTGATGAGCTTTTCCTTTCTTTTCTTCGAAAGGGCTTTTACGATGATCTCTCTTTTCAACGCTTCTGAACGATTCCTGCAGGCTTCTTGATAGCAAAGTTTTACGGGAATCCTCCCGCGGGTAAAGCGGGAACCGCGTCCAAGGTTATGTTGATCGATCCGACGAACCACATCTGTCGTTATGCCGGTATAATAGGCTCCACCCCGACATTCTAAAATGTAGAGAAACCACCTTTTTATTTTTTATCCCTACCCTCCGGTTTTATGAACGGACTGCTTTTTCAGCATCCAGGCATCGATCTTTTTCTTTAATTCCGGCATCATCTTTTGAGCCGCGTCAATTCCCGCCCGCATGCAGAATTCTTTGTATCCAAAATCCATCATTCCGACGTCGCCAACATTGGGTTCGATCAAAATATCGGCACCCTGCATTTTAAATTTTGAAATTTCATAGGACATAATGTTGACCGCCTGAAGGGTAATATCAATAATATTCCCCACATTTTTGCTCGCGACGTTCTTGCCGATATTCACGGCTATAACGATGTCGGCTCCTTTTTCCCTGGCAACATCAACCGGGACATTGTCGATGACACCCCCGTCCACAAGATTCATATTCTGGTGAAACACAGGCGTAAAAACTCCGGGTATCGAACTGCTGGACCTGACGGCCCGGCCTATTGGTCCCCGGTCAAGCACGACCCGGTCCCCGGTCAGCAAATTGGTAGCCACCGCCGCAAAAGGAATCTGCAACTCTTCAATATTCGCCTTTTTAACCTTACTCTGAACAAACTTTTCAAGCCGATCCCCCTTTACGGGGCCGGTGGTCGATGAAAAAACTGAAAAATCGAAGATATCGTCTTTTTCAAGTTTCAAGGCCAGCACCTCAAGATCAAAGCTGCTACGGGTATCGGCATAAATCGCCCCGATAAGACTCCCTACGCTGGTTCCCACAATCAGGTCGATGGGAATTTTTTCCTGTTCCAGGACGCGAATGACACCCACATGGGCAAAACCCCTTGCCGCCCCTCCGCCAAGCACTAACGCAATTTTAGGCGCCGGGGGCAGCCCCTGGGGAACAGGGAGAGGAGACGTGGCACATCCCGGTAGATTAAAAATTACGAAAATTCCCAAAATCGCTGACAAGAATTTCGTCAGACTGGGGTTTTTATTTTTCATGGATAATTTCATTCTAAAGGTGATAATAGGGGCTAACAATAGGTTAAAAACAGAGGAAATTCAAGAGGAAATAAAGAAAAAGTATGGTAGATTCATTCGTAACCGAACGAATTAAAAACTGCTTTTAAGGAGAAAATAAAGGATGGGTCTTAAAATTGTCGGAATGAAAGAGATTTTTCAGGTCTTCGAAATAACGGACAACCTGGGTATTTCAAGAGAAATGATTGAAATCCCGCTGGGGCCGGAACATCCGGGCAAGGTCCGTAAACTTCCGAACGGAAAATATGAAATTGTGATTGAATCCGAAGAACCTCTGGCTGACTGGATTCCCAAAATGAAAGAGGAAATTGAAAAACTTCACTTCGGAGAAGAAAAAGTTTAATAGAGAAATGGGATGAATTTTTTTGTCTTTTGACGATAGGATTCGTATTCAGAAAATTTTTCCGAAAGCCAGGCCTCTTCGTAATTGGCTTTGGTATTTAGAACATAAAAGAGGATTCCACAAAAAATCAGAGACAGAGTGTTCATCCGCAAAATGGCAGCCCCGATTGAGCCTAACATCACACCTGCGTATAGCCGTACCGACAAGAGTGAGTATCATCCCGGTGTAGAGTTGAAACCCCTTAAACAATAGTCGACTTTGAATGATTTCCTTTACTTTTTTCTTCGCCTTTCCTTCTTTCTCTAACTCGTCCATTAAACCTTCCGCCATATTCATTGCCACTTTCTCCACCGGATCATGTTTTAACGTTTCGCTGTTTTGCACCTTATCCCTATCCCTCATTAATCCCTTTCTGAATCGTTCCTGCCAGCTCTTTCGCCATTTCATGAATCACGGCTTTATTTTCGCCTTCGATCATGATCCGGATGAGCGGTTCGGTGCCGGAATAACGAACCAAGACTCTCCCCTTGTCCCCTAATTTTTCTTCCAAAGAAGCCAGATGGGCAGAGTATCCCGGAATTTCCTGAAGGGGTCTTTTTTTGTTGACCCGGACGTTAAGCAAAACCTGGGGATAGATTGTCATGCAGGACACCAGATCGAACAAGGATTTTCCGGTTTTTTGCATCAACGAAACCATCTGAAGGGCGGTTATCAGACCATCTCCCGTCGTATTATAATCTAGAAAAATAATATGACCCGATTGTTCTCCCCCGAAGTTATACCCTTCCTTCAACATTTTCTCCAGGACATACCGGTCCCCGACCGGGGTTCGAACGACCCGAATGCTGGATTTTTTCATTGCCACCTCCAGCCCCATGTTACTCATCACGGTGGCCACCAGGGTGTTCCGTTTTAAAAGGTTATTTTTCTGCAAATGAAGGGCACACGCCGCCATCACCTGGTCTCCGTCGACCGTCTCCCCTCGATGATCGACGAAGATCACCCGATCGGCATCCCCGTCATGGGCAATGCCCACGTCTGCATGATGTTCTTTTACAAGCGCCTTTAACTGATCGGGATAAAGGGCGCCGCACTCTTTATTAATATTTATTCCGTCGGGAACATCGCCAATTAAAATCACCTCCGCGCCCAACTCTCTAAAAACGGAGGGGGTTACCCGATAGGCAGCCCCATGGGCACAATCGATGACTATTTTCAATCCTTGAAAATCCATTCCTCTGGGAACGGTATTTTTGACAAATTCGATATATCTTCCTCTTGCGTCATCAATTCGAAAGGCTTTTCCAATTTCGTTTGCCGTGGGTCGAACGGAATCGATTTCTCCCGTTTCAACCAATTTTTCGATCCTTTTTTCTACCTCATCAGGCAGTTTTAAACCTTCAGGGGAAAAAAACTTAATCCCGTTATCCTCAAAAGGATTGTGAGAAGCCGAAATGACGACCCCTGCGTCAGCCCTTAAACTCCTGGTCATAAGGGCAATGGCCGGGGTCGGCATAGGACCCACCAATAAGACGTCGACCCCCATCGAGCAGATTCCGGCGGTCAAAGCGCTTTCCAGCATATACCCTGAAATTCTGGTATCTTTACCAATCACAATCCGGTGACGGCCCTTTTTATTTTTAAAAATATACGCGGCCGCACGCCCGACCTTCATAATCGTTTCACAGGTCATCGGTTCCATATTGGCGATTCCCCGAATGCCATCGGTCCCGAACAAGTTTTTCATTCAACCTCACTCCAAATTTACCTGACCAGTATAACAAAATCCCATGGATATCACCAAAAAAATTATCTTTTGCAACACTGAATGCCACAGGTCATTTAAAGAAGATGAATGGAAGGAGGCGTGGATTGAGTCAGAAAAAATGCTGATAGGAGAACCCCTGCGGCAAAAATCAATTCAATCGCTAAAAAAATAGAAAAATGATTTACAAGGGAAGACCCGCCGCCTGAAGGAATTTTTCGGAGGCCTGGTAAAATATAAAACCGGCTTAATGCGCCGCAGGCTAAAACGCCCGATACAAAAATCATTTTGGTTACGAAAAAAACACCATAATTTGAATTGAGAAGAAGACCCCAGGCGGGCCATTGACCCCAGCTGTTCCAAACGGCGAGAAGCCCCGTCACTCCCATCGATACGACACAAATAACCGCCAGGGTAGAAAACCTTTCAACGATTCTGGTTAAATATACGGTTAACTCTGACGGGTTCGATGATTTGATACCCGTCACGAGATAAATAAGAGGAAACAAACCGCCGATCCAAACGGAAACAGAAACCAGATGAACGAAATCTATCAACACCCGCCAGGTAAAATCCCCTTTATCCGCAGGATGACCGATCAGACTAAAAGTGCCGGAAAGAAAAACGAGCAGAATAAAAAACCATCGGTAGGGAAACCTGTCGCGTTTCAGACAGGAAAACCAAAACATTTCCAGGACAATAGAAACGAGAAACCGGTCAACCCAAATTCTGCCCCAATGCGTTTTTTCAAGAACCGTTAAAAGATAAGGCAAGATGTCCATATTTTTTTTGCCGCTTATCATGTGAGTTTCATAAAATAATGCCGCTATGCTCAAAAAAACAAAGAAAACCATTAGAAAACTGATCCATCGGCGGCTCAACGACTCAACTTTTAATTTAATCTCCTTTTCCCAGCTTTTTTCTCCCAATAAACCCGATAAAGGATTAAAAACAAAAAGACGAAAACCCACAATCCCTGTCAAAAACATCAAAGGAAGAAGCCATAGTCCGCGGACACTTACCATGGAAAGAAAGTGATAATCCAAACCAGCGCCCATGCTCTGCATTTCGTGTCCCATGACACACACTCCGTTTTATTTGATCGTAAAGTAAAACTTTCCTTCGGTCAGATGACCGTCTCTGGCCAACGCTTTCCAATTCACTTGATACTTTCCCGGGGGAAGGTGCGGTATCGAAACTTCCAGAATGGCCGTGTCTTTTTCGTTCACTCTAGCATCTTGATGAGTCACCTCTTTTCCGGAGGAATCAAAGACCTGGAGAGTAGAAAATATCGGCTCCAACTGTCCATCAAACCAGATTCTGACAGATGAAGGCGCATCTTTTATTTCTGATCCGACCCTGGGATCTGAATGGTCCGGAAAGACATGGGCAAAGGCATCCCAGGGTAAAAACAGGAGGAGCCCTAACAGGACTCCTGTCATTATATTCAGGGGCCTTCGTGAACTCCGCCTTACGCTCGGTCTAACTACGACCATTCCCAAGTCCGTCACTGGCAGAGCCAGTTGCTTCATGGTCATCGTTTTAAGTTTCATTTGGTTTGTGTAGGGCCCAATACCTCTCCCGAAAGGGTTCTGGTGAAAATTTGAGGAGCCAGGTCATCCAAAAAAAGATGAACCAGGGCCTGAACCCCTGTTTGACTTCCGGTCGTGCTGTTCATCGGCACGACGGCTTCCAAGCCTAATTCCCAATATTTTCCGATCCATAAAAATCCCGGATAGGCATACGATTGGGGACTGTTATATTGATTGGGTCCATTAATGGGATTATTAAACGTAAACTCTACCACCGGAATGGTTCGAGAAAACGGTTTGGGCAACCCAATATCTTTTACAAACGATTGGAGGTACATCGTACTATACATAACGGTAAAACCGTAATTCAGCGAAGAACTGTAATCTGAAGTGCCGTTATTAGAACTTCCATCCGTAAACGGGACCCCGATTCCAACCTGACCCGTAATAGCAAACGGACGGAGATACATCAGAGAATCAGGAAGATCTCCAAGCCCGTAGCCAAAAAATAAATTCGGAGTCACCGTGGTAAAAGGGTCGCCCACTGTCCTGGTTCCCGTTCCTCCAATATCAAAATCCAGAGAGGAGGCCATTAAAAACTCATGGGCCGGGCTGTTAAACATGACGTACTTAACAGCCGCGGCAAGGTTATCGAAACCTTCGATATTGCCGCCATCGAAATGATCCTGTAAATAAGCCGCCGTCAGCTCAATCCCTAAATCCCGGGTTAAACGCTTCGAAACTCCCGCGTGATACGCCTGGGATAACGTATGGGTGGAATCTGCCGGTTCGGGATTTGGAATATGTGAATACGCCAAAAGGGTCATTTCGTCGGCGACAAATGGGTCATCCACTGAAAGGGTGGCGGGGAAAAATCGCTGACCCACAATCCCGTGTGCCCAGAGAGAACAAGGAGAAAATGCGAATCCAAAAATGGTAATGAATAAAAATAAAAAAGAAATAGTAAGAGATTTTTTCATGGAAAATCCTTCCTTAAAAAATTGGATCAATTCATTCGTTTTTTTTGAAAGTGATGGGAAAGAAATTAAAGATGAACCAGGGAAGGAGGACCCCGGAGAAAAATTTCGTTAGCGCTGGCTTTGAATGGTATTGAGGGCAAAGAAAGAAAAACTTTTTCGTCAACATCTAAAGGGATGTCTTGAAGAGCCGAAGTGGTTGAAAAGTCGGCGGAAAAGCATTGGGCGTATTTACAAAAGTCTTTATTCGTGTCAGAAGAGTGGTGCTGGTGAGGCATTTTTGAAGAAGCATGAGGACTTCCATGCGCAAATCCATTCTCCAAATGCTTATGGAAAGAACATACAACCGTCGAAAATGACAGGAACAAATAAAACGGAATAATCGACCCGATTAACCAAATCCCGGTGGTTTTTTTAAAATGAAGTCCCCACATATGACAGGAATCCTACATCAAAGTTTGATTAAAAGTCAAGTTCGCCCCGGGACCCAAGACCAGCGATAGACTTCGCACCCACTTATTAATCATGTCATTGCGAGCACCGAAGGGTGCGTGGCAATCTTATCGTAAAGTCTTGAGATTGCTTCACTTTGTTCGCAATGACAGCTTTCTAACTCTGTTCTT